>CAYYAV010000016.1:0-14843 GCA_964469865.1 uncultured Fusobacteriales bacterium
ATCATGAGTTTCTATTTTATTTTAAATTTGTCGCAATATATTATACAATCTATGAGTTAAAAATATTTTCTACGCTGCCTTTACTATCTTTCTCCTTTCCACATGAAAATAATACTAATAAAACTGACAATACAACTAATAACCTTTTCATTATACACACCATCTTTCTTAATTTTTAATTATTTTATAACTATTTAAAATCATATTTCTTTATGCATACTATTCTTGTCAACTATTACCTTCAATGAATGCCAGCTAAGCGTGGCACATTTTACCCTGGCAGGCATTTTTGCCACATATTCTAATAATACCGCATCGCCAAGTTTTTTTTCCTCTTCAGAAGTAAGTTTCTCTTTATCTTCCAGACTCATCATCTTGAAAAACAGATTAACCTTTTCTTCCGCTTCAGCCATAGTTTTTCCTTTTATCAGATCTATAAGCATCGCAGTAGAAGCACTTGATATGGCACATCCATTACCTAAAAATGCTGCATCTTCTATTTCATCCCCATTCAGTTTCACTTCTAATGTAAGATCATCTCCACAATTAGGATTATGTCCTCTTTCTATAAATGTAGGTCTTTCTATTTCTCTTTTCAGATCCCTCCTGTTACTGTATTCCAATATAGTCTGCTGATAAATTTTCTCCAAATTCATAGATTGAATACCTCCTTAATTTTTTTCAACCCTTCAATTAATCTTTCTATGTCCTCATCATTATTATAAATTCCGAAACTTGCACGACAGCATGAAGGTACTTCCATGTAAGTCATAAGAGGCTGTGCACAATGATGTCCCGATCTTACTGCCACATTATAGGAATCCAGTATAAATGCAACATCATGGGAATGTACTCCTTTTACATTGAAAGCAATAACTCCTACCCTTTCCACGTTTTCCGTAAAGTATGTTTCTATAAATCCAAGCCTTCCCATTGCAAAAAGAGCTTTCATAGATAGCTCATCTTCTATCTTACCTATTGTATTGTACCCTATTTCTTCTATAAATTCAATAGCTGCCTTTAATGTTACAGCTCCTTCCACATTCTGGGTTCCACCTTCAAACTTGTTCGGAAGAGGTGCAAATGTCGAATCCTGTTCCGTAACAAATTCTATCATATCTCCTCCATACAGGAAAGGGGGCATCTTGTCCAGGATTTCTTTTTTTCCATACAAGATCCCTATGCCCATAGGAGCAAAAATCTTATGTCCTGAAAATACAAGGAAGTCAGCATCCATATTCTGAACATCATGCTTAAAATGCAGTATTGACTGAGCCGCATCTACTAACACCAGTGCACCCTTTTTATGGGCTATATCTATTATCTGTTTTGCCGGCTGGATTACTCCTGTAACATTCACTACCGCAGAAAAGGCCACTATTTTTGTTCTTTCAGAAATTTTATATTTAAAATCATTTATATCAAACTGACCATTATTATCTAGATATATATATTTTATTTTTGCCTTTCTCTTTTTAGCTACAAACTGCCAGGGAACAATATTTGCATGATGATTAGAAATACCGAGTATTATCTCATCCCCTTCATTTATAAATTCCATTCCATACGAATAAGCAACTAGATTTATAGATTCTGTAGTATTTTTTGTAAAAATTATTTCTTCGGATCTTTCAGCATTCAAAAATTTTTTCACGGCTTCCCTTGATTTCTGTAAAAGACTCGATGCTTCCATTGACAGTGTATGAGATCCCCTTCCCGGATTTCCATTATATTTCTTATAATATTCTTCCAGCTTATCCAGAACTACTTTTGGTTTCTGTGATGTTGCTGCAGTATCCAGATAATGATTTTCAATATTCTGAAATATAGGAAATTCTTTTCTGTAGTCCATTTTATCTCCCTTCTGATTCTATATTAATTTCTTATTGTTATACTTATCCTTCAAAATATCTGCTCCAATAATTTCATATGATATAAATTACCCGCTTGCATATACATTAAGTATAGCACTTAGCGGGTATTTTTTCAATTATATTCTTTTTTCCAATTCATCTAGCAGATGTTCCCTTATGGTTTCATCATCTATGTTATCAAGTATCGGTCTAAATGAAGATTCTACTATCAGTTTCTTAGCCCTTCCTTCAGAAAGTCCTCTGCTCATCAGATAGAATAATTTATCTTCATCTACTTTTCCTATGGATGCATAGTGTTCACCTATCACATCATCTTCATCACAGAATAAAGTCGGTATAGCATGTACTTTTACATCCTTATCGAGCAGTATGGCAAATTCTCCTTCCCTTCCTTCAGACTTTGCCGCTCCTCTCTTAAAGTACATATTTCCTCTGAATACTTTTCTTGCGTTGTCTTTTACTGCTCCTCTACCATGAATTTCCCCTATGGATTTTCTTCCTTTAAATACAAGAGAATACTCCAGATCCAGCTGTCTTGTTCCATCAGCCAGATATCCCGGCCATATGTACGTTTCAGCAGAATCTTCCAATAAATATGATGTATGGCTTATCCCATTTACCTTGCCTCCTAGTTCCACACTGTAATAGTTTACCTTACCTTGCCCTCTGGTTTCAATCTTAGAAGATTCAAAATTTGAACTGTATGTATTCAGTGTCTGTACTTTTATTATCTTAACTTCTGAATTCTGTCCGGCAAATATTCTTATTATTCCGTTATGATACGCCGCAGCATCGTCTTCTGAATTATAAGTTATTATTACAGTAATCTTTGCAAAATCCTCGACCTCTATCAAATTATAATCCACAAGGAAGCTGTTTTCTTTATTTGTGCTGTATGTTATATAGACAGGTTTTTTTACTTCTTTTCTTTCATCTACTTTTATAAATTTCCCTTCATTATAAAAAGCATGATTTTGTAGTTTAAAGAATTCCCCCAATCCATATTCATTATCATTCTTAAATTTTTCCAATTCTGCCAAGGAATCTTTTATATCTTTTACTGTCAATCCGTCCTGATTTTCATTTTTTATTGCAGTATTATTAAAATCTCTATATTCAGCTGGTTCCTCGTATCTATAACCGACTCTCTTCCAAGAAGGCTTCTCAACAGATGAATATTTCTTAAAAATATCAGTCCTATAAGTGCTGTTTTCAAGATTCTGTAAAGTTGCTTCATTTAACATCTTTTATCTCCTTCATTTCCTTAATTTATATGAAAGATCCTTTCAAATATTTAAAAAGATTTTTCACTATCCTATTGTCCCTTCCAGCTCAAGCTCAATCAGCTTATTCAGTTCAACTGCATATTCAAGAGGCAGCTCCTTTGAGATAGGTTCAACAAATCCTCTTACTATCATGGCTTTGGCTTCATCTTCACTTATTCCTCTTGACATCAGATAGAATATGGACTCATCGCTTATCCTTCCTATCTTGGCCTCATGTCCAATATCTACACTGTCATTTCCTATCTCTATTATAGGTATAGTATCTGACCTTGACTGATTATCAAGCATTAATGATTCACATTCAACTGTAGATTTACATCCATGAGCATTAGGATTGACTTTAAGAAGCCCCCTATAGAATGCAGTTCCTCCATTTTTCGAAATAGATTTTGAATGTACAGTAGAAGTTGTATAAGGTGCAGCATGTATTATCTTACAGCCCGTATCCAGATATTGTCCCGTTGATGCAAAAGTAACTCCTGTAAATTCACATCTTGCACGCTCTCCTTTTAAAATTGTCATCGGATATAGCATGGAAACTCTTGATCCAAATGATCCCGATACCCATTCCATTATACCATCTTCTTCTACCATTGCTCTTTTTGTATTCAGATTATACATGTTCCTTGACCAGTTCTCTATTGTAGAATACCTTAATCTTGCTCCCTTTTTTACTATCAGTTCCACAGCTCCTGCATGAAGAGCATTCTTCTGGTATTTAGGTGCGGAACATCCTTCTATGAAATGTAAGTCTGCCCCTTCTTCCACTACTATAAGTGTATGCTCAAACTGTCCAGCTTCAGCAGCATTTAGCCTGAAATATGACTGGAGTGGCATTTTTACCTTTACTCCTTTCGGAACATAGACAAAGGAACCTCCGGACCATACTGCACCATGTAATGCAGAGAATTTATGATCATTATAAGTTATAATCTTACCGAAATATTCTTTTATAATATCTTCGTGTTCTTTCATGGCTGTTTCTATATCTGTATATATGACTCCCTGTTCTGTGAGTTCCTTATGTACACTATGGTACACTACTTCAGAATCATATTGTGCCCCTACTCCGGCCAGGGACTGTCTTTCAGCTTCAGGAATTCCCAGCCTGTCAAAAGTCGACTTTATATAGTCAGGTACATCATCCCAGCTATCACTCATTATCTTTGAATCAGGTTCCAGATAATGCACTATATCATTTATATCAAGATCTGATAAATCTGCTCCCCATGTGGGCATTGGTTTTGAATTAAATACATCTAGTGATTTCAGCCTGTATTCCAGCATCCATTCAGGTTCATTCTTCTTTTCAGATATTTTTCTGACTATTTCTTCTGTCAGTCCTTTTCCTGTTGTAAATCTATGATGCATTTCATCCTTGATGTCATAAACACCTCTTTCAATATCAGCAACATATGTCTTATTTCTACTTTCTTCCATTTTTTACCACCTTTTTTTGTTTTTGGATTATAATCCTAGTTCTTCCTTCATTTTCGCATATCCCTCTTTTTCTATAGATTCTACCAGTTCTATTCCACCTGTCTTAACTATTTTCCCATCCATCAGTATATGAACAAAATCAGGCTGCAGATATTCCAGTACTTTATCATAATGGGTTATGATAAGCATTGCTGTCTCATCATTCTTTAAAGTTTTCACTCCTTCAAAAACTATTTTAGTAGCATCTATATCCAGTCCTGAATCAGTCTCATCCAGTATAGCCAGTTTAGGTTCCAATACTGCCATCTGCAGAATTTCATTCTTCTTCTTTTCTCCACCTGAAAATCCTACATTTAGATGTCTTTCTGCATATTCAGGATTGATGTGCAGTTTTTCCATCTTTTCCACCAGTTCATTGTGAAACTGCATCAGATACTGCTTTTCTCCTGTAACTGCCTCTTTAGCGGTCCTCAGAAAATCTTCCACTGTCAGTCCAGGTATTTCTTCTGGATACTGGAACGAAAGGAAAATACCCTTTTGTGCCCTTTCGTCTACTTCCAGTTCATTTATATTTTCTCCATCAAGGATTATCTCTCCTTCTACAAGTTCATGTTTAGGATGTCCTACCAGTATACTTGCCAAAGTAGATTTTCCAGCTCCATTTGGTCCCATAATTACATGAACTTCTCCTTTATTTATGGTTAAATCTACACCTTTTAATATCTCTTTTCCTTCTACTTCAGATTTAACTCCTTTTAAACTTAACAAACTCATTTTTATTTACCTCCAAGACTTTATATTAATTTCATTTATTTACAATAAGTTCATACATATATATTCTATCAAAAAATTGTAATAAAATCAATTTTAAAAATATTTTATTTTAAAAAGAATTTATTGTGGATATTTTTTATTTCAAACATTTAACTTTCAAATAAATTTCTGTTCTTAGTTTATTAATTTCTTCTTTGTGTCAGAAAGTTATGTAGACTTAGTTTTTTTTTCACATATACATAATTTTAATATATTATTATCATTATATTAATGAATTTTACAAATATTTATTTCTATTGTAAAATATCAATGTAAAAGATACTTTAACTGATCAGAAGTTGGGGATGCTCAGTATTAACTCTGATGTAGCGCTGTTTTGAGTATGAAAGTAATAGACCTGGTTCACTGGGTCTTTTTTCAACATACTGTATTCAGCATTTAGGACAACTAAATATAGAAAGGAAATTTTTAATGAAAATAAAAGATCTATTCAACAAGAAGAAACCAGTAATATCATTCGAGGTATTTCCACCAAATAAGAATTTTACAAGGGAAAAACTTATTTCAGTTACCGCTGAGTTAGCCCGTCTGAATCCTGATTTTATAAGTGTTACTTATGGGGCAGGAGGTACTGATAAAAATGGTACTATAGAGATTTCTTCTCATATAAAGAACAATTTAAATATAGAGGTACTATCACATCTTACCTGTATTGGAAGTAAAAGAGAAGAAATAAAGGCTTATTTAAGAGAGGTTAAATCTCATAATATTGAAAACATCCTTGCATTAAGAGGGGATATTCCGCAGGGAAGGGATGAAAGTATTTATGATGAAGGAGATTTCCGGTATTCTTCTGATCTTATAAAGGAGATAAAAGATGATGGCAATTTTTCTATCGGAGCCGCATTTTATCCAGAAACTCATTTTGAAAGTAACGATCTTCAGGATTTATTCCACTTACAGAGAAAAGTTAAATTAGGTGCGGATTTTCTGATTTCTCAGATTTTTTTCGATAACGGTAGTTTCTTTGACTTTATTGAACAGATAAGAAAGCTTGATATAAACTTACCTTTATCAGCAGGTATTATGCCTGTTACCAATGCAGCACAGATAAAAAGGATTACTCAGCTATGTAAATGTGAAATTCCTAAAAAATTAGAGAATATCCTTGATAAATACGGTAATAATCCTGAATCAATGAGAAAAGCTGGATATTTTTATGCTACTGAACAGATTATAGAATTGGCAGCCCACGGAATTAACGGAATTCATCTTTATGCCATGAATAAACCCGAAGTTGCAGAAGCAATTATGGAAAACATTTCCTTTATAAGGTGATATTAGAATCAGTTTTGTTATTCTACCATTACCCTCTGCTTATTTTTCTATAAACCTGAGGAGAAACATTAAAATATCTCTGAAAAATCTTTGAAAAATAATTTGCATCATTTATTCCTACAAATCTGGAAACTTCTGATATTCTATCGTCTGTTTCCAGTATTCTCCTTGCTGCAACGGTCATTTTAATCTCCATGAAAAACCTGTTAGGAGATTTTCCAGTATGTTTTTTAAAAAGTCTTCTAAAGGAAGCTTCACTTACATCTATCATATCACAGTAATATTTAGTGGAAAACTCTTTAAAAGGATTATTTATCATATCATTTATTATTATTTCAATTCTATTATCTATTTCCCTGTTATGATACTTTATCTTGACTGATCTACTGTCGTTCTTTTCCCGCGGAATACTTATCAGATATCCGACTATAATTTCAAGATATCCACGCAATATAAAGGAAGACCCTAGCTTATTCTCGTTCTTCTCTTTAACCATTGAATGGAAACATCTGATAATAAAATCATCATTACAGCTGATCTGAATATTAAAATCCATTATTTCAGACCATATCTTCAATCCATGCAATGAATAAGAAGCCGTGAACCTTATACTTATAAAAGAAAAATCATCTGATTTCGAAAAACATTCAAGGTTACATCCTTCTGGAATATAGATGATATCATTCTGATTTACAGAATAAATGTTTTCATTTATTATGAATTCTGCATTTCCTGTTACTATAAATCTTATCATGGAATAAGGAACCCTTTCTTCTTTATAGCTCCAGTATTTATTAAAATTATATTTATCTACATAAAGGAATGTCAGCTGAAATGTTCTTAAAAGAGAACTGTTTTGCATTTTATCACCTCATTTAATTTAATTTAATTATACCTCAAAAACTCAAATAGTCTATTTGCAATATATACATAATCGTATTTTACTATAATTAATCGTTTTAAAATATTGATTTATATAAAAAATAAGTTATAATCTTATTAAATAAGATATATTTTAACGATAATGTACTATTTTTATAAAAAAATAGTACATTACAATTATAAAAATAATTTCATATAAAGGAGGAAATCATATGAATAAAAAGATACTATTTTTCATTATTTTATTATCAACAATTCTTATTTCGTGTAATAGTCCTACAAAAAAGTCTGAAACAGGTGAACTGGAAGGTGAAATTGTTTTCTGGCACTCTTTTACACAAGGACCTAGAAACGAATTCATGAAAAATGCTGCTGATGAATTTATGAAGAAACACCCAAAAGTAAAAATTAAAATTGAAACTTTTGCATGGCCTGAATTTTATACTAAATGGACAACAGGATTACAGGCAGGGCAAATTCCTGATATAAGTACTGCCTTACCAAATCATGTCGTTGAACTTCTGGAAATCGAAGCTCTTTCTCCTGTTGATGATGTAATAAATAAAATAGGGATTGGAAGATTTTATAAGGCTCCCTTAAAAGAGGGAGAACTGAATGGAGAACACTATGCCCTTCCTCTATACTCTCATGCACAGGTTATGTGGTACAGAAAAGACCTGCTTGAAAAAATGGGACTAGAAGTTCCTAAGACATGGAACGAATTATTTGAAACAGCCAAAAAATTAAATAATCCCCCGGAAATTTATGGATTGTCTGTACCTATGGGATTGAATGATATGATGGCTACTAGATTTCTTAATTTCTATGTACGTTCTGCCGGAGAAACCTTGATTACTAAAGATGGAAAAGCTAATTTAACAAGCAAGGCCGCTATTGAGGGCATCAATTACTGGGTTAACATGTATAATACAGTTTCCCCAAAAGGATCAATAAATTTTAAAGTTCTGGATCAGGCAACTTTATATTATCAAGGTAAAATAGCATTTGATTTTAATAGCGGTTTTCATATCGGAGGGGTAAAACAGAATTCTCCTGATTTAATAAATCAAATAGCAGCAGCTCCTATCCCAAAAATTAATCCGGATGATCCTGAACAGGGAATAGAAACTTCAAATATACCCCTGGTGTTATGGAAAAACAGCAAGCATCCTGAAATAGCAAAAGCTTTTCTAGAAAGCCTGTATGAAAAGGAAAAATATATAAAATTTCTACACTCTGTTCCAGGAGGAATGCTTCCAGTACTGAAAGATATTTCTGAAGATCCTTTATATTTAGATGATCCTATAATAAAACAGTTCAAGACATCTATAGATGTGATTAATAAAGCAATTGATACAGGAACCGCTATTGGAATGGAATATGGACCAAGACCGGAAGCAGGAATAATAACTAGTCAGGCAGTTATTGAAAAAATGTTCCAAGAAATAATACTGAAAAACACTCCTGTTGAAGAAGCAGCCAGAAAAGCTGAAAATGAATTAAATGAACTTTTTTCAGCAGCATTACAATAAAATTTAAAGGGGGATAAGAAAAATATGTCACTTAAAAGCAGAAAAATTATTGATAAGGCTAATTTACTCTTTGTACTGCCATCTTTGCTAATTATAGCCCTACTGTTAGTTTATCCTATACTTTCTAGTATATTCTACAGTTTTACCTCAAAAAATTTGATTAAATCATCTTATAGATGGATCTGGCTGGACAACTTTAAATTTGTTCTAACAAATCCTGATTTTTACTGGGCTTTTTTTAATTCAATAAAATGGACTATTCTGTCAATTTCAGGTCAGCTCTTTATAGGTGCGGTTGCCGCTCTCTCATTAAATAAAATACCTAAATTTTCGGGATTTTTCAGAGTACTGCTAATAATTCCATGGTCTTTTCCTGCAATTGTAATATCATTTTCCTGGAAATGGATTTTAAACGATGTTTATGGATTTATTCCAAACTTTTTATCAAAATTTAAAATTACAGATGGAAATATTAATTTCCTTTCTGATCCTAAATTTGCCTTCTGGACAGTACTATTTATAAATATATGGTTTGGTGCGCCTCTTTTTATGGTAAATATTCTAGCTGCTTTAAAAACTGTGCCTCAAGAACAATATGAAGCAGCTATAGTTGACGGAGCATCACCTTTTCAGGTATTTCGATACATAACTTTCAGGCATATAAGAGGTGTTATAGGATTATTAGTTGTGCTAAGAACTATATGGATATTTAATAATTTTGATTTGCTCTATCTACTGACAGGAGGAGGACCTTCAGACTTAACAACTACACTGCCAATATACGCCTATAAAACTGGCTGGAATCTTAAAAGATTAGGAACTGCTTCGTCAATAACAATTTTGCTTCTACTATTTTTGATATTAGTCTGTTTTGGTTATTTTAAATTACTTAACAAATGGGAAAGAGAGGATGACAGGTAATGAAATTATTTAATAAGAAGATTATTTTTAACAGTTTTCTATATCTTTTATTGCTTATAATGTCACTGGTAGCCATATTTCCATTAATCTGGATTGTTATTACTTCTATTAGGCCTTCCGGGGATATGGCTTCAAACCCTCTTTCTTTAATTCCTAGAAGTATAACATTTGATTACTATAGACAAGTTTTATTTGAACTAAATTTTATTAGGAATATTAGGAATAGTCTGTTTATTTCTCTTGTCAGCACAGTAATCACAGTTATAATTTCTTCTTTAGGAGCATATGGAATTGTCAGATTTTTTCCAAATATAGGAAAAAAAATGACCAGGCTATTAATTATAACATATATGTTTCCTTCTGTCTTATTAGCAATTCCATACATTACTGTCATGGCAAAGATGGGACTTATAAATACATGGAGCAGTGTTGTCATAACTTACCTCTCTTTTTCTATTCCTTATGCAATATGGATGCTAATCGGATTCTTTCAGACTGTTCCAATAGGAATTGAAGAAGCTGCAATAGTTGATGGTGTAGGAAAATTCGGCATATTTTTTAAAATCACTGTGCCTATCGTTATGCCCGGTATTGTTTCCACAGCAATATATACTTTTATTAATACATGGAACGAATTCCTGTATGCTCTACTTTTAATCAATACTTCAGAAAAAATGCCTCTTTCAATAGCACTTTATTCTTTAACAGGATCTGAAATATTGGATTGGGGACAAATGATGGCTGCTTCTGTAATTGTTATATTACCATCAATAATATTCTTTATGATTATACAGAAAAAAATAGTCGGTGGTCTATCTGAAGGAGCTGTAAAATAAATTAATTTATCTACAAAATAATAATCAAGTTGGGAGGAATAATGAAGGAAATAAGATATGGAATTATAGGAACCGGATATTTTGGTTCTGGTTTAGCGAGAATTTTAAGTAAAATAAAAGGAGCAAGAATAATATCCATCTATGATCCTGAAAATTTTAAAAATATATCTGAGGAATTAAAATGTGAAATTTCAGGAAGTATTTTAGAATTATGTGAAAGAAAAGATATAGATGCAGTTATTATTGCATCTCCGAATGGAATGCATAAGGATGCTGTTATAGCTGCTGCTCAGAATAAGAAACATATTTTCTGTGAAAAACCTATAGCACTTTCATATGAAGAATGTAACGAAATGGTTATAACTGCCAAAAAGAATAATGTAATTTTTATGGCTGGTCATGTTATGAATTTTATGAATGGGGTAAGGAAAGCGAAACAGTTGATAAACTCTGGTATAATTGGAGAAGTTCTGCACTGTCATTCTCAGAGAAATGGATGGGAAGAAGAACAGGAAAAAATCAGTTGGAAAAAAATAAGAAAGCTTTCAGGAGGACATCTATACCATCATATTCATGAACTTGACTGCATCCAATTTATTATGGGAACTCCTGAAAAAGTCACAATGACCGGAGGAAATCTGGTCCATAATGGAGAGAAATTTGGAGATGAGGATGATGCACTTTTCATGATGCTTGAATTTCCTAACAATAGATTTGCTACTTTGCAATATGGTTCTGCTTTCAGATGGCCTGATCATTTTGTAAAGATTCAAGGAACAAAGGGAGCTATAATGATTGATATGCAAGATACGGGAGTGACTTTGAAACTTCCAGACAGAGAAGAAAAATTTTTGCTTCATAGAACTTTGGAAGAAGATCAGGACCGGACAAGGATATATAAAGGTCTTGAAATGGACGGAGCCATAATGTACGGTACTCCAGATAAAACGCCACCTCTCTGGCTACATGGAATCATGGAAATGGAAATGGAATTTTTACACAATATTTTGAAAGGAAGTGAAATAGAAAAAGAATTTGCTCCATTATTGGATGGTTCCGCTGCAAGAGCATCAATTTTAACAGCAGATGCACTTACTAAATCATTACTGGAAGATAGAAAGGTCAAACTATCTGAAATTGGGAAAATATAATTCTAACAAAAATGAACTATTCTAACAAAATTGAATAGTTCATTTTATAGTTTATTTCTTAATTGGACAGCTTTACTTCATTCCATATCTTATCATGTTTTTCTTTAGCCTGATCTGACAATGCTCCAGGTAATTTTGCATTTTCTACCACCTGAGAAACTTTTACAATTGACCTGACAGATGATTTTTCTTCAATTCCTTTTATAACTGAAGGAGCTTTAAACTGTTCATATACCTTGATAAAGTTTTCCGGTCTATATAGAAATTCTAAAAATTTATATGCATTCTCGATATTCGGAGCTCCTTTAACTATTGCCATACTATCAATATACATCATAGCTCCCTTGGGTATAAAATAGTCAAAATTTTCATATTCTGATTCATCAAGTTCTCCGTATACATTTTCTGCATATCCATGTGCAGCATAAAATTCTCCTGTTGCTACACTTTTTCCAAAAGCAGTGGCATCAAATTTAGCAAGATTTCTTTTCCATTCTATAAGCTTATTCTTAGCTGCCTGTAACTCCATGTCATTTACTGAATCAGAAGGATATCCTAAAAACTGCAATGCTGCTCCTAATGTTTCCCTTCCATCATCTAACATAGTCATTTTCCCTTTGTATTGGTTCTGAGAAAAAATATCAAATGTTTTCGGGTATTCTTTCATGAATTTCTTATTTACAGCTATCCCTGTTGCAGAGTATGTATAAGGGATTGAATAATTAAGTCCGGGATCATAAATTCCCGATAATTCATCAAGTTTTAATGAAGGATCCAGATTACTGTATATATTTGATAGCTTAGTTTTATCAAGTTTTTCTATCAGTCCGCTTTTTATAAGTATATCTACATAATCTGTAGAAGGAGATATAATATCAAATCCTTTTGCTCCCGACATGAGCTTGGTTATCATTACATCATTGCTGTCATAATAACTCAGATTAACTTTTATTCCCGTTTCTTTCTGAAAATCCTCTATAACTTCTTCAGGAATAAAATATGTCCATGTATAGATATTCAATTCCTTGCTTCCATTTATCTGACCATTCCCTGAAGTCCCCTTCTTTCCGCATGTTATCATTAATATCATAATTCCAAGTAATAAAACTATTTTTTTCATTTTTCCTCCTATTTTTTTCATTTCTCATTGTGCACCAAGTATATCAAAAATTTTAAATTATATCAAATATTTTTTTACAACCTCCTTATCATCAAAATGCAGCTTCTCTTTTCCTATTATCTGATAGGTTTCATGCCCTTTCCCTGCAACAAGAAGACTGTCTCCGCTACTTATTATATTTTCTATAGCATATTTTATAGCTTTTTCCCTGTCTTTTATTATGATATACTTTTCTTTCGGATAATTTATATCTTTTAGCCCCTTTTCTATCTGTCTTAATATTTCTTCGGGATTTTCTGTTCGTGGATTATCAGAAGTCAATATTATGAAATCGCTGAATTCTGCTGCAGCTTTTGCCATTTTGGGTCTTTTTGCATTATCTCTGTCTCCTCCTGCACCAAATAATGTTATGACCCTATTTTCAGTTATATCTCTTAAAGTATCTCCAACATTCCGGAGACCGTCATCCGTATGTGCAAAATCTATAACTATTCTTACATTCCTGTTATTCCTTATAGTTTCAAATCTACCCGGAACCGGTTTCATATGGGACAGTTTCTTCAAAATCTCTTCTATTTTTAATCCAAGACTTAAACAGGAAGCTATACACCCCAGTATATTGTATAAGTTGTATTCTCCAACCAGATTTACATCAAGTATATATTTTGAATTCCTATATATTATTACTTCCAGTTTCATTCCGTCATTGGTATATTCGACTATTTCCCCGTATAAATCTGAATCTTTATTCCTAATACTTACGGATATATACTTTTCTCTATCTTCATTATAAATTTTATTTCCATATTCATCATCAATGTTTATAACCCCTGTTCTCCCGTCTCTCATCATAGAAAAAATCTTCCTCTTGGCATTAAAATAATTTTTCATCGTTCCATGAAAATCCAGATGATCCTGGCTAAGATTCGTAAAAATTGCAGAATCAAAACAAAGCCCGTTCACTCTTCCTATCTCGAGGGCATGGGAACTTACTTCCATTATGAAATATTTCACTCCTTTTATTACGCTTTCATTTATTAATTTTATGAGTTCAAGCGATTCTGGGGTTGTATTATCAGTTGGAAATTCCTTATCTAATATCCTGTTTCCTGTAGTTCCTATTCTTGCTGTCATTTCCAGTATATTTTCCAATATATAGCTGGAAGTAGTTTTTCCGTTAGTTCCTGTAATTCCAATTATTTTAAGATTATTCTGAGGATAATCGAAATAATTTGAAGCTATTATTCCAAGATGCTTCCGGACATCCTTTACAAATACGAATGTAACATTCCTGTAATTTCTATAATATTCAGGATATATCTCTTTTTCTACTATTATCATCCCGGCTCCATTATCGATGGCCATCTGTATAAAATCATGACCGTCTGCAGCACTTCCTACCATTGCTATAAATACATAATTATTTTTTATTTTTCTCGAATCAAATTCTATCCCTTCTATTGAGAATTCCTCTCCTTTATATATCTCTTTGTAGGGAACATCCTTAAATATACTATACATTCTAACTCCTGTCAACTTTTTCAAAATTAATATTTTTATAATATTACTTAATTTTATCATTTTATAAAAAAAAAAGCTATTTCTATTTGAAATAACTGTATCTAATTTATTTAAAATGGTGCCCAGACGCGGAATCGAACCACGGACACAGGGATTTTCAGTCCCTTG
>CAYYAV010000017.1:0-14753 GCA_964469865.1 uncultured Fusobacteriales bacterium
ATACTTTTGCAATAGAATCCCACAATGTCAAGAAGGCAGTTTCAGAAAAGGATAAACCATATATAAAGATAGAAACTGACTATTCCATGGCAGACATAGGGCAGATTACAACAAGGCTGGAGGCATTCCTCGAAACTATTGATAAATAGTTATCGGAAATATTTACAGGGAAAGGTAGGACATAATGGAAGACAGGAAAGATGAGAAATATTATGTTGGAATCGATATAGGATCTACTGCTTCAAAAGTTGTAGTGACTGACGACACAAAGCTGCTGGAAAAAATTACAATTCCAACCGGATGGAACAGTAAGGAAACTGCCCAGGAAATATATAGTATGCTTGAAAGTAAAGGATATACAGGTAATATGAAATGTGTCGCCACAGGATACGGAAGAATATGTGTGGAATATGCAGATAAAGTCGTTACTGAAATTACATGTCACGGAAGAGGGGCATATGCACTATTTGGAAGCGACTGCACAGTCATCGATGTCGGTGGACAGGATACTAAGATTATTTCTCTCGAAAACGGACAGGTAAAGGATTTCCTCATGAATGATAAATGTGCAGCCGGAACAGGAAAATTTATAGAAATAATGGCAAACAGGCTAGGAATGACCTTTAATGAGCTGGAGGAAATATCCCAGACAGGCTCTCCTGTATCAATAAGTTCTATGTGTACTGTATTTGCTGAATCAGAAGTAATCAGCTATATAGGTTCAGGTGAAAAGAGGGAAAATATTGCCAGCGGTGTTGTAAACTCTGTTGCAGAGAGGGTGGCTAATCTGGCAAAAAGACACGGAATGTCCGGAAAGGTCTTTCTTACAGGCGGATTAGGGCAGATGCCATATTTCATAAATCTGCTATCCAGCAAGCTGAATATGGAAATACAGACACATGAACTGACCAGATATGCAGGAGCTCTTGGAGGGGCATTAGTTGCAGGTGGGAAAAAGGAAATAGAAATATAATGACAATAAATATTTCCGATATATAGGAAAGGAATGGGAAAATCATATGAAAATACAGATAGTTTCAGGATTTCTTGGTGCAGGAAAAACTACTTTTATAAATAAATATATATCAGGAAGTAAGGACCGTACAGTAATAATAGAAAACGAGTTTGGAGAAGTAGGCTTAGACAGAAAACTTATAAAAGGGGACATCCCTGTCAAGGAAATAAATTCAGGCTGTATATGCTGCAGTCTTGCTTCTGATTTTAGGGAAGGCATAAAAGAAATAATTACTAACTTTTCCCCTGACAGGATAATTATAGAACCTTCAGGTATAGCACAGCTTTCAGATATACTGAGGGTATGTGATTCCTTAAACAGAGAATACACCCTGAAAATAGAAGACAGGATAGTGATAGTGGATGCATGCTGCTTCTATGAATGTCTGGAGTCTTTTGGAGCTTTCTATACTGACCAGCTGGAAAATGCAGGTGTCGTAATGTTCAGCAACATTGACAGAGTGAAAAATGAAGAACTGGACAGGATTATACTAGAAATAGGAAAACTGAATCCAACATGTACAATTTTTAGGGAAGACTGGAGAAAACTTGACAGTGAACTGCTGGAATCAGTATTATCAGAAGCTAGAAAAAATATTATAGAAAAAAAAGATAATTCCTATATCAGTAAGACTTCTTCTGGAAGGAAACATACTACGGCAAAGAATGTCTTTGAATCAATTTCTTTAAGTAATATAAGGGGCTTTTCTGCATCTGATATGGATATACTGAAAGAAAAAATATGTAAGGGAGATTTTGGAGAAGTAGTAAGGGCTAAAGGTATTATCCCTGTTACTCCTGATGCTCCTGACAGGATTTCTGATTACTGGCATTTTGACAGCAGAATATCTTCATTTGAGTTTAGACAGATTAACATAAGGGAGTTTTCAAATGTTGATTTTAACCATGAAAAGGGGAGTGTAATAATGATAGGAAGAAATCTAGAAAAAGACAGTATAAAGAAGTATTTTTCCTAATAAATAATATATACATATTTTATATAGTGATATTTTACAATATTGAAAAGGGAATCCGGTTTGAATCCGGAACAGCTCACTCTACTGTATTATGGACAAGAATCTCTGATGCCACTCGTTTGAGGAAGGTGAGATTTGAGGAAGAAGTTAAGTCAGGAGACCTGCTATATAAAACTGTACAAATCTTTTCGGTGGGGAAAAGATAGTTTTCAATGAACTGTCTTTCTGCACTTTTTTTGTATATCCAATCATGACATCCACAGGCAGATTATCTGACAGGTCATATGAAAGCTGCCAGTATGTATATTTCATATATATTAACATTATCAGTTTAATGACTTATTAAAGGAGGAATTCTACATGCACAAAGATGACAAGATGACACCTATGGAAAGACTGGGAGGATTTATGACCGGAGGAGAGATGGACAGACTGCTGGCTATGCCTCTTATCTGCTCCATGTCCGGAAAATGTGCAGGAATGACACACAGGGAAAAAAGGTCCACTGCACAGAATGAAGCAGAATGTCAGATTAAGGCATATGAGAGATTTGGTAATGACCTGCTGATTGTTGAATACGGACTTCATACTGTCGGAAAGAATCTAGGAAGTATAATGAACGATCCTGATGATGCAGTCCCTGCAATAATCCAGCATGTCTTAAAGAATCTGTCTGATATTGACAGTCTGGATTTTGAAAAGGTCAGGCTGAAAAACAGCAAGGACTTTCAGCTTCATCTTGAAGCTGCAAAAATACTGGTTGATAAAATGGGAAAGGAAGTTCCTACAGGAACTTTGATTTCAGGCCCTTTTACTGCTGCTGCAAGTATCTATCCGGTAGAAAAGTTACTGAAAGCAACCAGAAAAAATGGAGAACCTATTCATAAGCTTATGCGTCTATGTACAGATATACTCAAGGAAGTTCACAATGAATTTATTCGGGCAGGCTCAATGATACTATTCTGCGAACCTATAGCTTCAGGTTCAATAATTTCACCAAGGGACTATAAGGAATTCGTACAGCCCTATACAGTAGAACTGATGGAAAACATCCATGATAATAAGGGGATAGTGTGCTACCATATTTGCGGCGACACTAAAAAGATTATTCCTGAAATGGTCACTACTAAACCTGATATGATAAGTATAGATAACAGAGTCCCGATAGGATATGCCAGACAGATGATAGAACCGTATATGCCCCTTGTAGGGAATATAGATCCGGTGGAAACTATGATACTGGGAACTGCTGAAGATGTAGACAAGGCTGTACTGGAATGTATAAAGGAAGCTTATGACAGTAAAAATGGATACGTAGTCTGTACAGGATGTGACTTGAATGGACGTGTACCGTTGGAAAATCTGGATGCCTTTATGAAAGCTGTCAGAAAGTACGGCAGAATACCTGTAAATCCTTCAAACTGGGAATAATTTACAGAACTTATCAATATTTTTATAAAATCATAGATACTTATAATTTTAAAAATTTAGGAGGAATTAAAATGACTAGATTAAAAGAGGAATTATTAGAAAAACTATCAGAATGTGTAGTGGAAATGGAAGATGAAGAAGTAGTAGATGTTGCAAAGGAATATATAGATTCAGGATACCCTGCATTTGACGGGATAATGGATGGGCTTGTAGACGGAATGAATAAGGCTAGTGACCTGTATGATGAGGAAGAATATTTCGTTACAGACATCCTTCTATGTTCAGATGCCATGTATGCCGGACTTGATGTGCTAAAACCTCATCTCCCGGTAGAAGACAGTAAAGGAGATAAAATAAAGGTTGTCATAGGGGTAGTGGAAGGAGATACTCATGATATTGGAAAGAATCTTGTAAAAATTATGCTGGATACTGCCGGTTTTGAAATGTATGACCTTGGACGTGATGTCCCTCTTGATAATTTTGTAAATAAGGCAATAGAAGTAAATGCTTCCGTTATCTGTATGTCTACACTGATGACCACAACTATGGATGGAATGCGTACAGTCATAGAGAAACTGAAGGAAAAGGGAATAAGGGATAATATAAAGGTAATGGTGGGGGGAAGCCCTATATCTCAGAAATATGCTGATGAAATTGGTGCTGACGGATATTCTTCCAATGCTGTGGAAGCAGTGAAGCTTGCTAAAAGACTATCAGGGATAAATTAATGCAGCAGATTAATTGAGCTTATATTATTTAAAAAATAGCTAACTGTATAGCTTATATTATAAAAATATGAAAAGAGGAATGATACTATGCTTAATAAAAAGGAAAGACTGTCAAAGGCTCTAAAAAATGAGAAGGTAGACAGACCTCCATGTATCTGTCCTGGCGGAATGATGAACATGGTTACTACCGAACTGATGGAAGTTTCCGGAGTAAGCTGGCCTGAAGCACACCTGAATCCGGAAATGATGGCTAACCTTGCAATTGCCAGCTATAAAAATGAGTGTTTTGAAAATGTAGGGGTCCCTTTCTGTATGACAATAGAAGCAGAAGCGATGGGTGCAGAAGTGACACTGGGGACAAAGATTTTTGAACCCCATGTAACAGGCTATGCCTTTGATTCAGTCAGGGACTGGAAAAAGCTCAGCAGGATGGATCTTACAAAAGGCAGGGCTAAAGTTGTCCTGGATGCCATAAGAATTATAAAATCTCAAAATCTGGATGCACCTATTATCGGAAATATTACCGGTCCTATAAGTGTAGCAAGTTCTGTAATTGAACCTGTGAACTTTTATAAGAGCATGAGGAAGGATAATAAGACCGTACATGAATACATGACCTTTATAACAGAGGAAATCATAGAATTTGCAAATGCACAGATTGAAGCAGGTGCAGATATAATAGTTATTTCTGACCCTAGTGGAACTGGAGAAATTCTAGGTCCTAAGTTTTTTGATGAATTTGTAGTAAAATATATAAATATGCTCCTTGACGGTATAAAAGACAGGAATATAGGAACTATTGTCCATATATGCGGGCAGATGAAGAATGTCTATAAGGAAGTTTCCAAAGTAAAAAGTGATGCTCTCAGCTTTGACTCAATAGTGTCTATAAAACAGGCAAAAGAAAATCTGGGAAACAGGGTCATAATGGGAAATGTAAGTACCTATGCACTGGAATTTGCATCTCAGGAAAAAGTCAAGGCACTGACAAAGGCATGTATAAAAAATGGATCAGATATTATTTCTCCAGCCTGTGGACTGGGGACAAAATCTCCTATTTCCAATATACAGTCCATACTGAAGGCTATAATGCAGGATAGTGAAGATACCCCACAAGACAGCAAATAAGAGGAGAATGGAAATGTCTAAAATAAATATAGTAAATAATGGCAAGGAAATTATATATAATAATGGTGAAAATTTACTGGAAATATTACTTAGGGAAGGGATTTTCATAGATAATCCCTGCAATGGAAAAGGAGTATGTGGAAAATGCCGGATAAAGGTAACAGACGGAAATGCCGGTGAACCTTCAGCTACTGAAAGTAAGCTGCTGGAGGCAAGGGAGCTGGAAAAAGGGATACGGCTATCCTGCCTTATAAATCCTGATAAGGATTTATCTATTGAACTTTTTCAGGAAGAAGGAGTTCATAAAGTCCTTACAGCTGGCTATATCCCTGAATTTGATTTTAATACTGATGTAAGGAAGACAGTTGTCAATATAACAAAACCTGATCTGGAAAATCAGACTCCTTTTGAAGAACAGCTGAAAGGTGCTACCGGCATAAACAATATCCGTATACAGAGTCTTTTCACTTCAGAATACATTGAAGGTAAGTACACTGCCGTAATCTATAAAGATGAAATTATCGGAATAGAGGAAGGAGACACATCAGATAGCCTCTTCGGTGTGGCAGTTGATATCGGGACTACTACCGTTGTCTGTGAGCTGGTGGATATGAATACAGGAAAACAGCTGGCACATTCATCCATGATAAATGCCCAGAAGCATTTTGGACTGGATGTCCTGACACGTATAACATACGAAATAGAAAATCCTGAAGACGGGATAAGAAAGCTCCAGTCTGCCATAGTGGATTCAATAAACGACATGATAGGTGATGTATGCAACCAGACAGGGATAGATAAAAGGTACATTTACGAAATATCTGTAGGGGCAAACTGCACTATGATGCACATGCTCCTTGGAATTAGTGCAAAAACTATAGGAAAATCCCCTTATGCACCTATATTTACAGCCTCAAAGAATATACTGGCAAAAGAAATAGGTATAAATATTTCAGAAGGAGGCAGAATATACTGCCTGCCATCTGTTTCTTCCTATATAGGTGCAGATATTGTAGCAGGAGCCTATGTATGCAATCTTCATCACAGTAAGGGCAATATCCTGTTTATAGATATCGGGACAAACGGAGAAATAGTACTGTCAAAATCTGGAAAGCTTCTAAGCTGCTCATGTGCTGCAGGCCCTGCACTGGAAGGAATGAATATCAGCTCAGGAATGAGGGCTTCAGAGGGAGCTATTGAAGATATTGAAATCAAGGATGGAAAAGTAGATATAAGAATCATAGGTGATAAGGAACCTTCCGGAATATGTGGAAGCGGGATACTGGCAGCTGTCAGAGAACTTGTCAAAACAGGAATTATAAGAAAGGATGGGGCCTTTATCAAAAAGGACAGGCTGGATGAATCAGACTTCAGGCACAGCATGATACAGATGAATGGTAAAAAAAGGGAATTTATAGTATGGAATAAGGGAACGACAGATGATGATAAGGTAAACGGAGAAAAAATACTTATTACACAGGGAGATGTAAGACAGGTACAGCTGGCGAAGGGAGCAATCCTGTCAGGATTTATAGCCCTTCTCAATAAAGCAGGAATCACTATGGAAGAACTGGATAAAGTCATGATTGCGGGGCAGTTTGGAGCTCATTTGCCGGCAGATAGCCTGACAGGTACCGGAATTCTTCCGGAAGGTGTCAGAGATAAGCTTGAATATGTAGGAAACTCTTCAAAAGCAGGAGCGTATATGGCTTTAATGTCCTCCTGTGTAAAGAAGGGAATGGAGGAACTGGCAGTAAATATGGACTATATGGAACTAGGAGCCATAGAAGGTTATGAAAGGTTGTTTTCAGACTGTCTTATTTTTCCTGAAAAATAATTACATCTGTACTTTTTCTTGAGTCAAAAAGTGGAGGAAGATAAGAAAATTAGATTTAGAAAATACTGTATTATCAGTTATCAGTATTTATAGAATTTTACAAATATCAAAAGAAAATATTTTGATAGGAGGGAAAACATGGCTAAGATTGTTGATTTTAACTGTACTTTTCAATATTCTGTGGGAATAAACGAAAATGTTACAAAGAAACTGAATCTGAAATTTCCGGATGCGTATATGAAAAGGGATACAATGGCTGAAATAGCACTGGCAATCAAGGAATATGACGGTGCTACATTCTGTGAACTCCCCTTCTGCCATACAGTAGAAGCAGAAGCAATTGGCGGAATAGTAAATTACGGTGATGAGAAGGCAGGCCCGAGGGCAAAGGAATACATCTGTTCAAATCCTGAAGAGATACTGGAATTAAAAGAAATAGATTTTTCTGACGGAAGAATATTTGAAGTACTGGAAGCATGCAGAATCCTAAGAGAACAGGGAGAAGATGTAGTACTAGATGTAGCCGGACCTTTTACTGTCATGAATGTCCTAATAGATCCTGTACATGTATTCAAGGCAATGAGGAAAAAACCTGAACTGATGAAGAAGGTTTTCTGGCGGCTTGGAAACGATGTCCTGAAGTATGTGGAAGAAGGAATAAAACGAGGAGTGACAATGATAAGCTATGCAGATTCATCAGGAGGTGTAAATATACTGGGACCTAAAATGGCAGAACAGGTAGTAGAAGACTTTACATATGAATATTTGCAGAAATTACAGGAAATAACAGGTGACAAGGCATTAGTACTGTTATGCCCTAAGACTGTATTTGCACTTCTGGGAACAGAAAAGGCAGAATTTGTGGATATAAAGCTACCTTCACCTATGAGATACAGTGAGGCATGTGCCTGGCTTGCAGGAAAAGAAAAATTTGTAGGGCAGACTTGTATCAAGAATATTAAATATGAACTGAAAAATGGTGTCTGTAAAGCTCTACATCTCAGATAATCAGGCCAGGATACATTCAGATAGAAATGTATGAACTGCAATTTAATTAATATAATAACTTAAATATATGAAAAACAGAAAAAGATAGGAAAGAATAAGATTTTATTTTACGAGAGGATGATTTATTATGTATAAAGGAGATAAGATGACTCCCAATGAGCGTATGGCAGCATATATGGAGGGAAGGGAATTTGACAGGATACCTACGATGCCCTTTCTTGATTCTGTAGCCTGCAAATTTGCCGGAATGTCTCATCGGGAAAAAAGGCTATCGGCTGAAAATACAGCCCTGTGCCAGACTATATCATATGAAAAGCTGGGGCATGACGGTCTAAGTATTGAATATGGGCTACATGGAATCGGAGCTGCATGCGGAAGTAAACTCAGTGATCCTGAAAATGCTGTTCCCGCAATTAAGGAGTTCTACCTTCAGGATTTAAAAAATATAGAAGATAAGCTGGCACTGGAAAAGGTAACGAGAAAAAATGACCCGTGGTTCCAGCTGAACTATGAAGCGTGTGAAATGTGTATTGACAGACATGGAAGTGAAGTGGCGACAAGTGTAAGCCTTCCAGGACCATTGACTGCAGCTGCAAGCCTTTACCCTGTAGACAAGCTTCTAAAAGCTCTGGCTAGGGATCCTGAAAATGTACATAAGCTTTTAAGGTTTTCAACTGAAGCTATAAAAATTGTAATGGAAGATTTTATAAAATTGGGAGTGGGCATATTCGTGTGTGACCCTGTTGCATCTGGAAACCTGATCCATCGAAACAGATATCTTGAATTTGTCTTCCCATATACGAAGGAACTGATGGATCTTTCCATTAATCTTAAAGGGGAAACAGGATACCATATATGTGGAAATACCAATAAGATAACAGAAGACATGCTTGATACAGGCTGTGCCGTACTAAGTGTAGATACCCGTGTAAAGCTGACTGATGCCAAGAGGATAGCAGGACCTAGAGTTCCAATAATCGGAAATGTGGATCCGATTGATGTCATGCTTCTAGGGAAAAAGGAAGATATCTATAAAAGTGTAAAGCAGAATATTGAAGACTGCTGGGGGGCTGAAAACGGATATATAGTAAGTACGGGATGTGACATACCGTATGATGCGTCACTTGAAAATATATACCATTTTATGGATGCCGTAAGAAAATACGGGAACTGGGAAGAACTACAGAAACTTTCAGGAAAATAATAAAAAATGCAGTCAAAAATGGAGTATTTTATATAAATAATCTGGGTGATATAATATATAAGTGTCTTCTATTCAGTTGAAAAATAGCCATAATAAAAATAACGGACAAAGGTTTTTTAAAGATATATTTAATTTATTATATACAATTATTTATAAAATGAATTTTTATATAAGAAATAAATGTTGTATAAAAAATAAAATAAATATATAATATTATGTAGTATAAAAAAACTAGATAATTTCAGAGGGATATTCATATAGTGAATTACCTGAAAAAACTGGAGGGAAAATTATGAAAAGGCTATTGCTGATTTTAACAAGTATTATGATATTAATATCATGCGGAGAAAAAGGTCAGAATTCAGGATCAACAGGGAAGGGAACTGTTGCCATTTTTAATATGGAGGCTGAGCCGACATCACTGGATCCGCAATTATTAACTGACATGGGGGGATTCATGATATCTGATATGGCTTATGAGAGCCTTGTAAGATTAAATGAAAAAAATGAGATTATTCCTGCAGGAGCTGAAAGCTGGAGTGTTTCAGAAGATGGGAAAATATGGACGTTTAAAATAAGACAAGGGATGAAATGGTCTAATGGGGACACTTTAAATGCACATGATTATGTAAGAGGTATGAAAAGGGGGCTGGAACCATCTACAGCTGCTGAATATGCATTTATGATGTACTATATTGAAGGGGCAGAAGACTATAATGGAGGTAAGTTGACAGATTTTAACAAAGTAGGGATAAAAGCCAAAGATGATTATACTTTAGAAATAGTATTATCAAAGCCTGCAGCTTATTTTGATAAGACATTAGTCCTTCCTATATATTTTCCTTTAAATGAGAAAGCTTTTGCCGAATTTGGAGATAAATATGCTACAGAAGCTAATAAATCGGTATATAGTGGACCTTACATAATAAAAGAATGGATTCATGATAATAAAGTAGTACTGGAAAAAAATCCTAACTACTGGAATACGGCAAATACAAAAATAGATACATTGACAGCATTGATGGTTCCTGATTTTGAAGCTGCTACAAATTTATTTGAGAATAAGGAACTGGATTTAACAAAAATTTCAGTAGAAAAAATGGAAAGCTACAAGGATAAACCTGAACTGCTGAAAGTACCAAATGGAAGAGTATACTATCTGGGATTTAATTCAACTCATCCGGTGCTTAAGAATAAGAAGGTGAGACAGGCACTATCTCTTGCACTGAATAGGGATGAACTGGTAAATCAGGTATTAAATGGTGCCGGAATCAAAGGATCAGGAATGGTTGCCAATGGGATGAAAGGTGTAACAGGGGATTTCAGGGATGAAAATGGAAATCTTTATGAAAAATATAAGGATGTAGAAGTAAAAAAATTATTTGATGATGGCCTGAAGGAATTGGGAATGACTCCTGATCAGGTGAAACTTACATTAATAGTAGATGAAAAAGGTACAGGTAAAAAAGAAGGTGAATTCTATCAGGCTCAATGGAAAGAAAAACTTGGAATAGATGTAGCAGTTGAAGTTCTGACTTATAAAGAAAGGCTTTCAAGAGGGAAAGAAGGAAATTTTGAGATTATAAGATATGCATGGGGACCTGACTATGCTGATGCCATGACTTATCTGGAAATATTTCTTTCAACATCAGAAGGTTTAAATATAGGAAAATATAACAATCCTGAATACGATAGACTGGTACTTGATGGACAGGTAAACCAGGATGAAAAAGCAAGGGTTACTTCTATGCAGAATGCTGAAAAAATATTAATAGAGGACTTCATCTATTCAGGGCTATATTATGAAGTAGCAATGTATATTAAAAAACCAGGCTTATAAGGAGTAGTATTAAGATCTGTAGGAAATCCTGTTGATTTTTATAACGCAGTAATGAAATAATATAGGTATTAAATTGTATTTAATATAAATAAATTAAAGAAATGAGGAGAAGCAAAGTTATGAAAAGAATTTTATTAATCGTTACTCTGGCAGTATTATTTGTAGTATCCTGTGGAGGGGGTAAAGGTGTAGATACATCCAAGACCCTAATGATTAACATTAAAGAAGAAGGAAAGTCCTATGATCCACAGCTGGCAAATGATTCGGCGGGAGAGTTAGTAGATTCATTAATTGGGGAAGGACTAATCAGAGATGGTGAAGGAGGGAAACCGGCACCAGGGGTTGCAGAAAAATGGGATATATCCCCTGATGGACTTATATGGACATTCCATTTAAG
The DNA here is from genome assembly GCA_964469865.1 of uncultured Fusobacteriales bacterium. Lineage (GTDB taxonomy): Bacteria > Fusobacteriota > Fusobacteriia > Fusobacteriales > Leptotrichiaceae > JAGOWQ01. The sequence goes on from CAYYAV010000017.1 coordinate 11,565, forward strand.
GAAAAATGCCAAATGGTCGAACGGAGATCCTATAACTGCAAAGGACTTTAAGGCAGGATGGACAAGGGCACTGGATCCAAAGACGGCAAATGAGTATGCATTTATGGTATACCCTGTTAAAAATGCAGAAAAATTCAATAAAGGTGAAGCAAAGGCTGAAGATCTGGGAATCGAAGTAATAGATGACTATACACTGAAAGTTACATTGGAAGCACCTCTTCCATATTTTGACAAGATGGTTAAGATATTTACATATCTGCCACTAAATGAGAAGTTTTATGATACGGTGAAAGAAAAGTATATGACAACTCCTGAAACATCTATATCTTCAGGGGCTTACATTATAAAATCATGGACAAGGGATTCTGATATAGTGTTTGAAAAAAATCCTAATTACTGGAACAAGGATGCTATAAAACTGGAGTATGTTCAGTTAAAGTTCATAGCTGATGAAGCGGCATCATTAAATGCATTTAAGAATGGTGAAATTGACATGACAAATATAACAACCCAGCAGGCAAAAGAATTTAAGGATGATCCTAGGGCAATGCTGACAAAGGACGGTTCAGTATGGTATATGATCTATAACATGAAGAATAAAACTTTGGCTAATAAGAAGATCAGGCAAGCCTTGACATTAGCAATAGACAAAGAAAAAATGATCTCAGGAGTCCTTGATAACAGAGGAAAAGCTGCATATACCTATACAGTAAAGGACAGTGGAATATTCGGTGTTGAAAAGGATTTTTCAGAAGAAGCCGGGGATATATTCCCTAAATATGATCCTGAAAAGGCGAAAAAATTACTGGAAGAAGGTCTGAAGGAACTGGGAATGTCAAAACTGCCTGAAATGGAAATGATCTTTAATGATTCCGGAAACAATAAAGCGATTTCTGAATATATACAGGAAAGCTTAAGAAAAAATCTGGGAGTAGAACTGAAAATACAGTCAATGACATTTAAAGAAAGACTGGCAAGAATGGAGCAGAGGGATTTTGATATAGCTCTTGCAGGATTTGCAGGAGATTATGCAGATGCCATTTCATATCTTGAAAGATTTGAATCTACTAACGGGAATAATTATTCTCAATATGTAAACCCTCAATATGATGCAATAGTTAAACTGATAAAATCTTCTGCCGATCAGAAGGCTAGAGTTGCAGCAATGATTGAACTTGAAAAGATAATAGCTGAAGATATGCCGGTAGGACTGCTTTATTACAGAGAGAATGTAAAACTGGTAAATCCTAGAGTAAAAGGGGTTGTGATGCTTCCTATAGGAAATGACTATCAGCTTGGAAATGCATATATTGAAAAGAAATAAGAAGAATATGAAAGCTGTCTTTTAAAAGAAGGCGGCTTTTCTATTTCTATATATTATTTTTTATTGTATAGGATTTTATATAGTATCTGTAAATTTAACTTTTAATATGATTGTATATAAAATATATATAATTGATAAAAAAATAACTATAGAAATTTATATTCTTATGGAGTATAATAAAAATATCTAATAAAAAAATAAGAAAAGGAGAGGAAAATGAAAAAAATCTTATTACTTGTAATGATGTCAATGCTTATTTTGGCGTGTGGCGGAAGCAATAAAGGAGGAACAGCAGGAGGATCAAAAGAAGGAGGAAGCACATTTACATTAAATCTCGGTACAGAACCTGCATCAATTGATCCTCAGATATCAACTGATATTGCAGGAGGGTCAGTAAATGATCTGATATCTGAAGGATTATTAAAGACAGACAAAGATGGGAAAGTTGTTGCCGGACTTGCTGAAAAATGGGAATCGACTCCAGATGGACTCGTATGGACTTTCCATCTGAGAAACGGCATTAAATGGTCAAATGGAGATCCTATAACTGCCAAAGACTTTAAAGATGCATGGGTAAGGGCATTAAGTCCTGAAACGGCATCAGAATATTCGTATATGCTATATCCTATAAAAAATGGAGAAGCATTCAATACTCAGAAAGCAAAGGCTGAAGATTTAGGAATAAAGGTAATAGATGACAAGACACTGGAAGTAACTTTAGAGGCACCGACTCCATATTTTGACGATCTGGTGACATTTAAGACTTATATGCCTTTAAATGAAAAATTCTTTACGGAAGCGGGGGAAGCTTATTTTACAGAGGCTGATAAGACTCTGTCTTCAGGCCCGTATGTACTGAAGTCATGGACTCATGATTCAGAAATGAAATTTGAGAGAAATCCTAACTACTATGATCAGGCGAGCATAAAAACAGATAATATAATATTTAAACTGATTTCTGATAATGCAGCTTCGTTTAATGCATTTAAGAATGATGAAGTTGATGTGACAGTGGTAACTGTAGCTCAGGCAAAGGAATTTGAAAAGGATCCCAGACTGGTTTCAAGCAATGACGGTTCAGTATGGTATCTCCTGATGAACACTAAAATAAAGGAATTAGGAAATGCTAAGATAAGAAAAGCTATATTAATGGCAGTAAACAGGGATGAATTGACACAGACAGTATTAAACGGATCAGGTCAGGCTGCTAAGACTTTTGTTCCATCCGGAATAGGAATGAAAGGACTTGCAAAAGCGGATTTTACTGAAGAAGTAACAACAGTTATACCACAGTTCAATGTTGAAGAAGCTAAAAAGTTACTGGCAGAAGGGTTAAAGGAAGTAGGAGTAGATAAGATGCCTCAACTGGAAATGATTTTTAATGATAGCGGAAATAATAAGCTGATAGCAGAATATGTTCAGGAAAGCCTGAATAAGAACTTAGGAATAGATTTACAGCTTTCTGCAATGACTTTCCAGGAAAGAATAGCAAGAATGAAACAGAAAGACTTTGATTTCGTCCTGGCAGGATGGTCCGGGGATTTCCATGATCCGATAACTTATCTGGATCTGTTCGTGACTAACGGAGGAAATAACCATGGTTCTTATTCAAATGCCAGATATGATGAGCTGGTAAGAACTATAAAGTCAACTGCAGATCCATCAGTAAGATATCCTGCAATGGTAGAACTTGAAAAAATAATTTCAGAGGATATACCTATAGGAGTCTTATTCCACAGAGAGAGGAAATACCTTGTAAATCCTAGAGTACAAGGACTTGGATTCAGGGCAATTGGTGGAGAATATTATTTCGGAGATATAACAGTAAAATAACAGAATAAAAAACTTATAATGAACCATCCCCT
>CAYYAV010000018.1:0-3292 GCA_964469865.1 uncultured Fusobacteriales bacterium
AAAGCATGAAGGCGATAATACCTGCCCATTCCTTAGGCAAACCTGAAGATATAGGGTATGCGGCAGCTTTTCTGGCAAGCAGGGAAGCAGGGTATATAACAGGGCAATGCATTGTCATTGACGGAGGGCAGATTCTTCCTGAAACACCTGAAGCATTATTATAAAATATTGTTATATAAAAAAGGACTATCCCAGATTAAATTCTGATTTAAAAGATAGTCCTTTTCATTATATATTATCACATCTTATCCTTAAACATTATTATGAATACTGCAATGAGAATTAGGCAGGCAACCAGGACTGCTTTTTCAGATATAAGTTCAGAAAAGAAAGACCCTAGGACAGCACCGATTATAAAGAAGCAGATTAATCCGAAATATATGAGGGAGTTCCTGCCTGCTTTATTTTTTTCGGTCTGATTTTTAGAAGTCAGGTAATAATATAGGAAATCACTCCCACTTCTTAAGTTCCCTGTACACATTGTAGTTGCTGAAAGATTACCATTTGTTTTCCTGAAAGCCTGTACCTGGAGGGAACATATAAATGAAATTGAAATATTTACAAAGACATTCATATTACCCATCGGGATAAAGGCGCAAACAGACAATATGAAAATTTCCATAAGTATAATAATTTGTCTCCAGTGAATCCTTGAATTTCTAAACTTCGTCCTGATAAATTCAGCTATCAGCACACCTATTACAAAAGACAGTATAGGGATAAAGTAAAATAATGCATCCCACCATTCCTTTTCTATAAGATTGAGGCCAAAGAAAACAATATTTCCGGTCTGGGCATTAGCAAGGACTTTCCCTCTTGTTACAAAAGTATATGCATCGACAAACCCTCCTGTCATACTTAATAACATTCCCAGTCTAAAAGTATCAGAAGGCTGTTTTTTAATTTTTAGAATTTTTTTCATACATCTGTTAAGCTCCTCATGAAATTAAAAAAATATATTCTATCAATTTTTATTCGATAATTGTGATAAACTTTTCTTTTCTAGGTTTGGCAACAGGGTGAAAGCTGTCATCACGGTAACCTAAGATACAGAAACCGATTCCCGTATAGTTATCATCTACACCCCATTCACGTGCAAGAGCCCTTCCTTCTTCCAGTTCAAATACCTGTCTTGCACGATGGATCCAGCATGAATCAATTCCCAGGGCATGGGCTGCGTTCATAATATTACCGAGCACAAGGCTTCCGTCTTCTATATATGTATTCAAAGTACTATCAGCAAATACGGCAATAACAGTAGGAGCATTATAAAATGGCTTTGCCTCGGGATTTCCCATAATCTGAGCATTAAGTCTTTCCAGTTTTTTTACTAAGTTAGGATTTTGTGTAGCTACTATAAGGCCTGCCTGTGCTCCACGGCCATTTGCAGCATAAGTTCCTGCTTCAAGGATTTCATTGAGAAGATTCTTTGGAATCAGTGTATCCTTATATTTCTTTACACTTCTTCTCTCTTTTAAGTTTTTTAAAGTCTCATTCATAAATATACCTCCAATATCAATAATCTTATATTTCTATCTATTATACACTATATTGACTGAAATTGCATATTATAAAGTCTGGCATAGATACCATTTCTTGAAATAAGTTCATCATGTGTCCCTTTTTCAGCTATCCCGTCTTCAGTCAGAACAAAGATATTCTGTGCATTTCTTATAGTTGAAAGTCTATGGGCTATGACAAATGTAGTTCTGTTTTCTGCAAGATTTTCAAGGGAATCCTGGACAACTTTCTCACTTTCATTGTCAAGGGCACTGGTAGCTTCGTCAAAAATAAGGATAGGTGGGTTCTTTAAGAACACCCTTGCAATAGAAATTCTCTGTTTCTGACCACCGGAAAGGCGTACACCCCTCTGCCCTATATCAGTATTATATCCATCAGGCAGTTCCATAATGAAATCATGGGCATTGGCTCTTCTGGCAGCAATGATAATTTCTTCATCAGTAGCATCAGGTTTACCGTAACGTATATTTTCAGCTACATTTCCTGCAAAAAGATATATGTCCTGCTGCACGACACCTATATTATCCCTCAGGTTCTTAAGCTTTATATTTCTTATATCTACACCGTCAATAGTAATTTTTCCTGAGGATACATCATAGAATCTTGGTATAAGGCTGCATAAGGTTGATTTTCCAGCTCCTGATGGCCCGACAAGGGCAATATATTCACCTTCTTTAACATCAAAATTTATATCTGACAGCACTTGTTCACTCTTTTCAGAATAATTGAAGGAAACATTCTGGAAAGAGACATTACCTTTTATATTCTTTAATTCAATGGCGTTTTGGGAATCTTCTATATCAGGCTCTATAGACAGTATTTCAATAAACCTTTCATATCCTGATATACCGTTCTGAAACTGTTCTGTAAAGTTAATCATTTTCTTAATAGGTTCTGTAAAGTTATTTATGTAGAGCAGGAAAGTAATCAGGTCAGGAACTGACATGTACTTTCTTGTTATAAATAGGGAACCGAAACCTACTGCAATAACACTTATGAGGGTAGTCAGTGCATTCAGTCCCGAATGATATAGCCCCATGTAACGGTAGCTTTCCTTCTTGCTTTCTAAGAAGAGATTGTTTCCTTTCTTGAACTTTTCAATTTCAATATGTTCATTGGCAAAAGACTTTACAACCCTTATTCCTGAAAGATTGTCCTCTATCTGTGCATTTACATCTGCTATTCTCTTCCTGTTTACCATAAAGGCTTTCTTCATACGCCTGTTAAGGTATCCGGCATAGAAAATGATGAAAGGTGTAACAGCGAAGGCGATAAACGCCAGTCGGGAATTTATCATAAACAGTATTGTGAAGGAACCCAGGAGCTTTATGGTGGAAATTACAATATCTTCAGGACCGTGATGAAACAGTTCACTTATATCAAAAAGGTCATTGGTTACACGGGACATCAGCTGCCCTGTCTTCTGACTGTTAAAGAAACTGAATGAAAGCTTCTGATAATGCTGGAATATTTCATTTCTCATATCAAATTCCATCCTGGCTCCCATAATATGACCATAATATGCTATAAAGAAGTTACAGTATCCTTCCAGAAGGATTAATAATGCCATTACAGCAATAAGTATACTTATAATACTAAGTGCTGCAGATGTTTCCCTGTATATTACACTGGATGTTATATATCTTATAATAAGGGGAAGTATTAAAGTTACTGCGGCTCCCAGGAATGCAAAGAACATGTCTGCCCAGAATATCTTCTGATAGGGTTTATAATAGGAGAAGAATTTTTTCCATTTTATATTTCTTTTCAT
>CAYYAV010000018.1:3392-14543 GCA_964469865.1 uncultured Fusobacteriales bacterium
CCAATCTGACGAGAAAGGGAAACTGTAAGGCTGAGCATACCTTTGCCAAGGGCCTGGAATACACCACTTGAAACAACACAGAAAGGTGCTATAAGGAATCCTATGCTTATAATCTTAAGAGCATGTACTCCAATAGAAATCATATTTTCAGAAGCATTGAAAATATTAAGTATCGGGATGGTAAAGAGCTGACATAGGAGAAATCCTATGAACATAATGGTAAAAGCATACACATTTGCCACTTTTACAGCTTTTACCAGCCTTTTTATATTCCCTGCACCGTAATTGTATGAAACAACTGAAATGACAGCATTATTAAGACCGAATACAGGAAGAAAGACGAAGCTCTGAAGCTTAAAATACACTCCAAGGACTGCTGTTGCTGTGGAAGTAAATGTTGACAGCAGGTTATTCAGCTGGAATATAAGGAAAGAAGCGGCTGACTGCATAAGTATGGAAGGAAGTCCTATTTCATATATATTCAGTATAGTCCTGAAATCAACTTTGAAATTTTTTATATTGAATCTCAGTTCATGATTATATTTCAAGTTAAAATAGAATGCCAGAACCATGGCAACGCTCTGCCCCAGCACAGTTGCGACGGCAGCTCCTGTGATTCCCATTTTCGGAAATCCGAACCATCCGAAAATCAGGATAGGATCCAGTATTATATTTATAATGGCACCTGTACTTTGAGTAATCATTGTGTAAAATGTCTTTCCTGATGCAATGAGCATCCTTTCAAAGGTAATTTCAAAAATAATTGAAAATGCAAAGAAGGAACATAATGTCAGATACTGTATTCCGTAGTCAGTTATTGTTCCCGAAGCTTTCTGGAAATTAAAATAGAACTTTACGAAGAAAAGTCCGAATATTATATAAATCAGTGAATTTAATGCTGCAAGAAATAATGCATTCTGGGCAACCAGAGTAACACCTTTAGAATTTTTTGCACCTAGATATCTTGATATAAGGGCATTTACCCCTACCCCCACTCCCACTCCGGCAGAAATCATGAGATTCTGGGCAGGAAAGGACATGGAGATGGCAGTCAGGGCATCTTCACTTATTCTTGCTACAAAAAGGCTGTCTACTACATTGTACAGTGCCTGTACAAGCATAGATGCAATGAGGGGGAGGGACATATTTATAATTAGACTGTTGACAGGCATGGTTCCCATCTTATTTTCTTTCTTTTCCTCTATAATTAATTTTTCCTTATTCATTAGTAAAGTTCCTCTTTCAATATTTTCTCTATAACTCTTTTATCAATTTCTTTTATACTCTTAACGGAGCCCGGAGGGATCATATGAGGTAGTATAGCTTTTTCATACCAGATAACATCAATCCATCTGTCAAACTTATATCCTGTATTATGAAAAACCCCTAGCTTTTTGAAACCAAGATTTTCATGAAATCTTTCGCTGTTTTCATTAGGAGAGGTTACACGCCCGTATACATTGATTATATTTTGTAGTTTTAATATTTCTATTATCATGCTGTAAAGTTTTCTTCCAATACCATATCTCAGATATTTATTGTGTATATAAACCGAAAGTTCAACATTCCAACCATATGCCGCTCTTTCCATATTCTTATGTGCATAGGCATAGCCGATTATCTTTCCTTCCAGTTCACATACGATATAAGGATAATCTTCTGATATTTTTACTATCCTTTTTTCAAATTCTTTCAGCGAAGGGATATCATATTCAAAAGTAACTATAGTATTTTCAATATAAGGAGCATAGATTTCTAGTATCTCTGATGTATCTTCCTTGTTTGCGAGCCTGAATGAAATATTTTCTGTATTTTTTTTCATCTTGTATCCTTTCTCTACTTATCATCGGATTCCATAAATTTATTATATAATGGGGATATCTCTATTTTATTTATCTCCTATGATTATAAATGGTAACGATTCTTTTTCATTAAATAAGGATTTATCAAATCCTCCATAAGTCCTTATATTTTTAAATCCTGTTTTTTTAAGATATCCTTTCAGTTCATCGTGCTGTATATTTAATAGGATTTCTTTATTTTCTATTTTATTATCAAGGATGGTACTGAAGATAATGTTATTATCCCTGTTTAGGAAATAAGATCTTTCGAATTTTACATGCTCATTTTCTATCAGTGGAAGTGAGCCAAGAAATCCATTTTCATCCTTTCTGTTTGTAAACTTTCTAAAGTTTATAATCTGAATGATGAGTCTGCCGCTATTTTTAAGCTGATTATACGCTTTTTCCAGGAAGATAAGGACCTCTTCCTTACTGTTAAGGTGAGGCAGCGTATTTCCTATGTTTATTATTGTGTCAAAATTTTTAAGCCTGTCTATTTTCAACATATCCAGATCCATAACATCAATGCCCTTCTGAACAGCCTTGCCTATAAGTCTGTGGTTTATGTCGATAGATGATACGTTAAATCCTTTTTCTATGAGATATCCGGCAAGCTTGCCTGTAGCAGCTCCTATGTCGAGGATATCTGTTCCTGCTGTTTCCTCATCAAAGAACTTTTTCTGGATAGGAGTCAAGGGGAATATATGATCATACTTTTCTGCAATTGTGTCATAGAATTTTTTCATGCTTATTTTATTTTCTGTTTCATATGACATAAGATCCTCCTTTTTTACTTTTAATATTCTTACTATTAATATCATACACAAAAGACAAATAAAAATCAAATTTATTTTTCTCCAGATATAGATTTGGGACAGAAAAAATAAATAAAAAAGAAGGGCTAGACCGGAATTAGAAATTCTTTATAATTATTCCAAAGATAATTCATAATTTCCGGTCATCCCTTCTGTCCATAATATAGATATAAATTTTTCTGAATTATTATCCTAATCATTAGATAAGATATAGAAGCTGCGGATTTTCTATAAAACCTCTTCTAATTTTTCCATGAACATATCTTGAATAAACCTGTATTCCCCCATTCCTGTCAGCTGGACTTGTACTTCATAACCACTTCGTTCCAGAAGAGACTTCCATGAGCCATCCTCATTGGAAGCCATGTCATTTTTAGCATGGTCTCCCGCAACAATCATAAAAGGCTTCAGTAGTATTTTCCTGTATCTTCTTTCTTTCAGCTTCTCTATAATATCCTCTATTGTTACTTTGCCTTCGACGGTGGCAATGAGTATATTATCTTTTCCTGAATTTTTATATTTTTCCTGAAGGATGTCATAACTTCTGTCAGCATTGCTTTCAGAACCATGTCCCATGAAAATGAGGGCATCATTTCCGCTAAGATCATTAAATTCCTTATTTTCTACTATTCTGTCATAGTCTTTTTGTCTATACAGGAGAGGCTTTGTTATTTTCCCGTATCTGTCAGAAAGTTTGGAGTATTCTATACCGTCAAGTATATGAGTGGACATTGTTATGATTTCATCATAACCTTTTCTTTTCATAGCTTCTAATCCCGCTTCCTGATCATATACATGAACGCCTTCCTTTTTTTTAATAATTTTCCGTATTATTCCGGATGTAAAGGCTCTTTCTACATTTTCTGCACCGTATTTTTCCTTAACCATGTTTTCAATCGCTTCGATAGTCTTCTTTCTTGTATCAATGTGTGAAGTCCCGAAGCTTGTTACCAATATTCCTCTGTCCATGATATATCCTTTCCTTCCCAAAAGTTTTATTATTAAGATTAGGCAAGTCTCCTGACTAACTTCTTCCTCCGGTATCCTTCCCGAAATTATATACAATCTTTCAGTGGTTATATACCTTTGTCAGTTTCACAGTAGTGGGGGCTGTATCGGATTCTAACCGATTTCCTTATTAAGCTTATAGCACCATAATCCTTAGATAAAGTATAGCGTATTTTTGTTCTTTGTCAAGAAAAAATTAGATGCTGAATTAATACAGGATAAATATTTTTGAATCACCTTTATATTCATGAATTTAATTAATAATTTATGATAAAATTTAAAAAAAGGATTAAAACACGGTATTTTTTAAAATTTGGAGTAGAAAAAATACAGGAAAAAGTATTATAATGCTATTGAAATACAGACATAAAAAAATTATAGATAATATCATGGAACTGATAAAATTATAGAAAGGAAATGGTAGAAATGAAAGATTGGAAAAATATATCATTCTTAGGTGAATTAACGGATAAACCAATAAGAAAGACAGTAGCATTTTTAATGCTTATAGTTTTTAATACCAATATATTTTCAACAGTAACTGATCCGGTAAGTATAAATAATGCAAGAATGACAAGAACCACAACAGGTATAAAACAGCTGGATATTGCAACGCCAAATGCAAACGGTACAAGTTATAACTCACTTAGGGAATTACAGGTAAGTGAACAGGGACTTATAATAAATAATAATCCTCATGTAGTAGCAGATACTGAAATAGCAGGATTAATAGTAAGAAACAGAAATTTAGACAATGGAATCGCAGCTAATCTGATAATAACGGAAGTAACAGGTAAAAACAGGACAAATATAAATGGATATGTAGAAATAGCAGGTAAAAGAGCCGACTTGGTAATGGCTAACAGAAATGGTATAACAGTGAACGGAGGAGGTTTCTTAAATGCGGACAGGGTCACACTGACTACAGGAAATCTATATATGGAAAATGGGAATCTTATTGCAATAGATGTGGCACAAAATGATATAACAGTAGGGGAAAAAGGGATAGATGCACTGTCATTATCGGATCTGGAGCTGATATCAAAAACAATAAATATAGATGGCATAATAAAAGCATCTAATGAAACGAAAATACTGATTTCAAGCGGGGGACAGACATACCAATACAGGACAAAAGAAATAAAAAGTAAAGGGGAAACATATAGAGGTATAGCAGTAGATGCAAAAAATCAAGGCAGCATGTATGCAGGAAAGATAGATATATTATCCAATGACAAGGGAGCAGGGGTAAATGTAAAGGGAGATTTAGTAAGTATAGATGATATAACAATAACAGCAAGCGGAAATATAACAACCAATAAAGTAGCTACTAACAAGACAGTGAGATATAATACAAATAAGAAAGTAAAATTAAATGGGGAAATAAAAGCAGGAAAAAAAGTAGTAGTAAAATCAAATGAAACAGAGATAAATGCAAAGGTGATAACAGGCTTTTTAGAAGAAAATTTAGGGAAATCTGCATTTGAAGCAGATTCCGACAAGATAACTGTAAGTGGTTCAGGGAATATAGAATCATACGGGAAAATAAATATTAAATCGAGATTAACAGAAAACAGAGGAGAAATATATTCTACGGAAAAAGTGGAAGTAACAGGACAGAAATTGGATAATACAGAAGGAATTATAAGAAGTAATGGAAATATAAAATTGGATGTATCTGAAACAAAAAATGTAAAGGGATACATACTTTCTGATGGATTGACAAAAGAAGAGGCAGATAACTGGGCAAAAGCAAAAATCGATGAAAAAATCAAAGATAATAATACAACTGATACCGATAATGCAAATGACAATAATAATCATGGCATAAATATAATAGGTGACCGATTGGAAAATACAGAAGGGATAATAGCAAGTTTAACAAACACAGAGTTAAATTTAGGAAAGGTATCCAATGAGAAAGGTAGCATAGTTTCAAAAGGAATAGTAGAATTAATAATATACGGGGATTATGTCCATGAGGGGCTGATAGAAGGAGATACATACACTAAAATAAAAGGGAATACGATAGTTGTTAATGACAATATAAGAAGAAACAGTATATTAGAATTAATAGGAAATAATAACCTGATTTTAAGAGAAAATATAGTGGCAAAAGTATTGAAGCTCGAAACAGGGAAAAATCTGGAAAATGAAAAGGAAATAAAAGGGACAGAAGCTTTGATATTAACAGGAGATAATATATTAAATAAAGGCAATATATTATCTGATGACTATTTAGAACTGATAGCTAAAAATAAACTTATAAATGAAGGGACAGGAACCATAGAAGGGTTGGGCAATACCTATCTGAAAGCCGGATCCATATATAATAGTGGAAATATATTATCAAATACTGATGTTGTACTTATATCAGACATGCTCATAAGAAATAACACCGGGGCTATAAAATCTGAAAATGTGTATGCTGAAATAAAAAACGGTGCTCTGGAAAATATAAATGGTGGAATAATAGAAGCAGGGAAAGACTTGAAAATAAAAGCTGATAATATATATAATACACAAAGCTATACCCAGGATGGGACAGGGCAGAATACAGTATTGTCAGGTATGGGTGGTAAAATAATAGGAGAAAATGTATATCTGGAAGCATTAGAGAGAGTAATTAACGGTACAGAAGAGTATACTGACGGGATATACAGAAGAGAAGACGGTGTGCTGATAGACAGCAGGCAAGTAAATTCTATGAATAAGCCATTTATAGCAGGAAATGATTCTACTGTAATAAAAGCGGGAAGTTTAATAAATACATCTGATATAGGTGTACCTGGAACAGGACAGACATATATAGAAACAATAAATACGGCAGTGAATGCCAGCATAGGGGACAGTATTGCCAAAATAAATGGTAATGAAGTCTATATAAAAAGTAAAGCCGGATTAAACAATGTAGGCGGTCAAATAGAAGGAAGTGATAGGACACAGGTAATATCAGAAGCCGGAAAAATTCTTAATGAAAGTACAGTTTTAAGAAATGAAGATATGGGACTGCTGACAGAAAGTATAAGAAATATAGGAAAGATAGGGAGTAACGGCATTGTATATCTACAAGGAAAAAATGTAGAAAATGTAGCCGGGAATATACAGGGAGAACAAGGGACATACTTAAAGGCCGATAATGATGTGGAAGATAGGACAATAATATTAAAATATAAAGGAAATAATATAACTGAAAGCGGGATAAATTGGAATGAACTGGAAAGGAACATTACAGTTTCCGGAATATTAGGGCTAGGTGGAGATACACTGATCGAAGCTGGTAATGATATAATATTAGAAAGTAGTGATTTAAGGGCAAGTGATGACATAGTACTGGATGCAAGGAACTATATCCTGATGCTGAGTACAGTGGATACTGAATATAAATACAGAACAGAAACACATAAAAAAGGAGGAGGTCTTAGAAGGAAAAAAGTAACTACAAATACCTGGATAGAAGACAATGCTTATGTAAATGGAGTGGATATAACGTCAAACGGTAATATCCTCATGAACTATAGAGGAGAAGGAACGAGAGTCGATAATAAGGGTGTATTTGCCCAAGGTGTAAACTTTAATGCAGGAGGTCAGATATATGGGCTGTCAGATGGTAATATATATATACAGGGAACTAAAGACTCGTTAAATAGTATATTTAACTCACAGACTACTAAGAGCTTTTTGGGGGTAAAATATTCTAAAAAGAATGATTATATAAATGAAAATAGAGAAAAATATAAACTTAGTCAATTATATGGCAATGCAGGAATAACAATAGATGCTGAGGGTAAATTAAAAGTAGAGGGGTCAGATATATCAAGTAAAGGTAATATATTCTTAAGCGGGAAACTGGGAACTGATATACTTCCCGGAACAGAAGCGTACAGCAGATATGAAGAACATAAGAGTATAGGGTTTAACGGCAGTCTGATGGGACTGTTATCAGGCATAGAAAAAACAAGTATAGAGAAATCAAAGACAGAAATAATAAATGACAAAATAACAAATGTAGGAACTAGGATAAATTCTAGTGAAGGAAAAGTAGAAATATCAGGTGATACAGTATATATACAAGGAGGTAAAATAGGTGCAAAAGGTGAAATAATACTGGATGGAAGAAAAGGAATTGTCATAGCGGATGCACTGAATTATGAAAAAAATGAGTATAATATAGAAAAACATAAAATAGGAGTATCAGGAATATCAGGTAATATAGACACAAAAAATCTGGGAGCTTCAATAGGAATAAATTCAACATATACCTTAAATGATAATAGTCAGTCTTATCTATATCCAGAAAGAAGCATACTTGTATCAGATAGGGATATATATATAAAAAGTAATGATGGGAATATACATTTTCAAGGAGAAGCAGGAGCTAAGGGAAACATAGTAATGATAGCTGAAAATGGGACAATATATATAAAAGATTCAGAAAGTAAAATAAATGTCGATAATAAAGCCATAAATGGAAATGTATTCTTTGGACTAGCTGGAAATATAGGAGGAATAAAGAATACATTTAAGTCCTATAAGGACTATATAAATTCAATAAAAGCATTAAGAGATACTGGAAAAGTACTAAGATTAATAAAGGATATAGTAAAAGGCGAAGACATATATGAAACGCTTGAAGGAAGGGAAGATGCTGTAAATGCACTTAATACATACTTTAAAGGACCTAGTTCAGGGGGAGTAAGTGGAGGAGTAAGTGTAATTGTTGACCTTGACCAGGCAAAAAATGTTGGTGAATATGTAAAAAACTTAACTACTAATATAAGAACAGGTGAAAATATAGTGTTGAGAGCAAATAACCTTGATTTTTATGGCGGAAATGTAGAAAGTGTAAAGAATACCATACTGGAGGCTAAGAACATAAATATAAATGCCTCTGAAGATAAATATACAGATACACTTGAAAATATAGGGTTTTCAGGTCATTATATTATCTACGGAACAAGAGGAGGAGGAGCAAGTGTAAGTTATCAAAAAGGAAAAGGAGAAGGAACTATACATAATAATACTCAGATAACAGCAGGAGATACGTTATATGTCAGATCAGACAATATGAATATAAAGGGTGGAAATTTGAGAGCAGGGATAACAGATGTTAAAACAAAGAATCTAGTCCTGGAAAGTATACAGGATATAGAAAAATATAGAGAAATAGGCTCAGGAATATCAGTAAGTATAAGTAAGGGAGGTAAGAATAGTAAAGGAAAGGGAGAAGGGAGCGGTTCTATATCAGGGGTAAAGCAGACTAAAGGATGGGTAGGAAATCAAAGTAGTATAACAGGAAGCAAACAGCTGATATTGTCTGCAGAAAGTGCTTATATAAAAGGTGGACTTATAGCAAATATTGATGAAAATGGCGATGATAAAGGCAACCTAAATGTGAATGTATCAAAACTGACATTAGAAGATATACAGAATGAAGATAAGAAAGTTTCGGTAGGAGTACGGGCAGGATTTTCTCAAAGAAATAAAGTACCTACTTATGATCAGATATATATAAAAGATACAAATGGCAAGTATATAGCAACAGGAGCTAAAACAGGTGTAAGCTTTGGAATGTCGTTGGGTGGTTTTGATAAAGAAAAAATAACAAGGGCAACTATAGGGAGCGGAGTACTTACAACAGACCGGATTAATGGTGATTTAAATCGTGATATAACTAAAGCTGATGAGATAATAAAAGACATAAATGTATCGGCTATAAATGTGGACTATTCCAATACAAACAGAAAATGGGGTCAAATAGGAGAAATAATGGCAGACCATGCAGGAACAATAGGTGCGGTCGTAGATGACCTGAGTCAACAGGTATTTGGTATTGAGTCTAAAAACTATAATGAAAAATGGGCAGGTACAGTATATATAGGTTACAGAAAATTAGAAGATTTTATTGATAAAAAATTATATAACGATAAGGTGCCTATAATACCTACTTCTGGACAGCATGGTGGAGTTTTGGAAGGTATAGAAAAATTTTTCACTAAAGATAAGTTTCCGATATATAACTTAACTCTCAAAGTAGAAAATGGAAAGACTATAATAACCGGTAATAAGGTAAATAACGGAAGTCAGATAACAAATACTGAAATATTTCTAAATGGTATGACAGAAGAAAGTGAAAGGTCAATTGAAAATGCTATAAACCAGTTAATATCAAGACATGAAGATACGAGAGATAAGTTAAATAATGGTGAAACAGTGAATATAACCTTAATATACAGTCCGACAAGGGGAAACTGGGTAGATGGCTTAGAATCGGTATTGGGGAAATTATTTGATGGAAGCGGATTAGCAGGAGTAACATTAGGTACATCAAGAGGCCTGGCTGACATATTGATGCAGCTGGATCCTGATAAGCACTATAACATAACATCATATAGCCAAGGAAACATAGTTATGCAGGGAGCTCTCAACTATTTAAAAAATAACGGTATAAAACTACGTGAAGAAAAAGATAAGAATAGTATAGTACTGTACCACACAGGTTCACCAAAAGCCTCAAAAATATTTGATGATTTGGAAAGCAGTGTAGGATTTACGAATGGCGTATCAATGATAAACAGGCTTGATGCAATAGGAAGCGATGAAGGAGTAATAGCAGGAACAAAAGGCCTGATATCTGAAACAAGGGACTACAATGTTAATGAAAGTAGCTGGACAGTATGGAAAAAATACTTTGAATGGGTTCCGGTATTAAGGTCGGCATTACCGCAAGAGTCGTATCCGGTACTTGATACTCCGAAGGTAGAAGAATTTACAGGATATTATAATCAGGACGGTCTAAAAATAAGAGATGGAAGATATGAAGCCTATAGAGAAGAAATAATGCTGGCAAATAATCTCAAAAATGCTGAGGAATTTAAGGAGTTTGTAGAAAATTATCATAGATGGTATAATATAGATGATAGGACTTCAGTGAGACAAATATTAGGATTTATTGAAGGTTATGAGACTGCTACAGAAGAGCAGAAAGCTGCTCTGGAAAGTATAGTAAACAGAATAAGAAAAGATAGAATGGATTCACTAGTAAATGGTTGGAGGCAAGGATTCCCAGTAAGTACAGAAGATATAAAAGATTTTAGGACAGCACAGCTATATGAAGAATATAAAAATAACAAGGGAGGTGAATGGCAAGAAAACTATGGGGTGATACAGGTTCCAAATATAAATAGGGAAATAGCTGTCTATAGATACAACGAAAAAATGGCGGAAGGACTGGAAGACTACATCGAAAGGTTAAAGAATGAGGTGAAATAGTATAAAAAAATAATAGATATACTAATATTGTTGATATTAGTAAAATAAATCAGTGAACAACTCAAATTATCTAAAACTTAAATAATTCATTCTTGTATTTTATAGTTAAGATAATTTGAGCTGTTTTTATTTAAATAGCTCTCTATGACTGTTACGGCATAAAATAAAAAAGATACATTGACATTCTTTAAAGTTAAGGATATAATATATACGGA
>CAYYAV010000019.1:0-10379 GCA_964469865.1 uncultured Fusobacteriales bacterium
TTTTTATATTATTCAAATTTATTTACTCCTTTCAAAAAAATACTATTAAAAATATCTTTTTATTAAATTTTTGTACATTTTTACTTGTATAAGTATAATAACATTTTTAAGTAACTTTTTCAAAATATCTTATAATATAGATATTATAAGCACGGAACTATATATATTAATAAAATAGTACACATCTAATTTAAAAATGTGTACTATTTACCATTTATGCAACTTATTATTTCTTCATTTTATTTAACTCTTATACGTTTACAATAACTACTACATTTTACCAGTAATATTTATAAACCAACCTTTTGTATTAAAATCATCTTCTGCTATATCATCTGATATTTTAGAAAAGTTATAACCAACTCCTAATTTTAAATTATCTCCTAAACGTCTATATACTCCTAATAATGTCCCTTTACTAAGGTTTCCTGTTGAAATATCTTTCAACCATCTATACTCTAGTAAACCACTCCAAGTTTTCATGACATCATATTCTAGTCTAATTCCATATAACGCTATTTCACTATTAACAGATATTTTATCACCCATTTCTGTTACATAATACTCTTTTCCATTTTTATATGCTATTCTTCCCCCCAAAGACCATTTTCTTGATAATTTATAATTTATTTCTGTTTCTAATATATTTTTCTTTTCTTCTATTATATTTTCTCTATGGTAAATTGCAATATTAAATGCACACTTATTTCTAAAGAAAAGTAATGCCATTATTTTTTTCAATATAAACTTCATTTGCAGTTCTAAATCCAAACTTCTTTCGTGGATAATTATTTATCCAATCTTCAATTTCCTTAACTTCTTCAACCGTTATATCTTTAAAACTCTTTCCCTTTGGTAAAAATCTTCTTATCATCTTATTTATATTTTCATTCGTTCCTCTTTGCCATGGTGAATATGGATCTGCATAATATTGTTTAGTCCTGCTTTTGCTTTTATTTATGCACGATTTCTCTATCTTACTATAATCTAGAAACTCAGAACCATTATCTGTTGTTATTGTCTTAAATGTTTCTCTAAATTGTTTACTCCCCATCTTTCTTTCAAGCATATTTAATGCTTTCTCTACTGATATTTGTTTCTTATTTTCCATCAATATTATTATTTCTCTACATGAAGCTCTTTCACTTAACACCAATAATACTGGCTCCTTTTCTCCTTTTATTCCTTCAACTGTATCCATTTCCCAATGATTTACTATTTCTCTATTTTCTACCTCTTCCAATCTGTCTTTTATTCTTCTTCCTTCTTTATTCAGTGCTCTAATTGGGTCTCCTTCTTTTCTTTTCTTTATTTTTAATTTATATGTTCCGTATGTTAAATCATTTCTAACTACCCCTAATATATCTTTATCTATGTAATTATATATTGTCTTAAATGATAGCTGTGTATCAAATCTTTTCTTATCATTTAGCTCATTCGATATAACTTCTGGTGAACGCTTGTTTGCAATTTCATCTTTTATATATTGTGATACTTTATTATCTTTTTTTATCTTCAATGCTGGTCCTTTTGATGACCCATAAAAATCATGCTTACGTTGACCTATTGTTGCACTATATACTTTTTTATTTGATAAATCACTATTTAAATTATCTACTAAGCCTCTTTTTATTTCTCTACTTATTGCTGATCTGCTTGGTTTTAATTGTGATGCTATCTTTGATATATTTAATCCTTGAATATTATATAAATGTTCAATTAAAATCCTATCTTCTTTAGTTATATGTTGCTTTTTTTTATTTTTTATATTATTATTATTTTGACACAAGATGAATACCTCCTATAATTGTTTTTTAGGCAATCACAGTTTATCAGGTTTTTCTCCTTGTGTCTTTTCTTTTTTCCTTAGTGTGCATTTAATATTACAATGTTCCGTTTCCTCTTAAATGAGGATCAGGAACTTTATCCTAATATTTTTCTTACTGCTATTCAAAATCTACTCTTTCCTTTATCTCTTTTGCAATGTAGCCTGTTATCATTCCTGAAATAGTAGTTACAATAATCATATAAGGCAGATAACTTATATAAAGGAGACCCGTCCTATAAATAGCGGACATGACTATTACCTGCCCTAATATATGAAAGTTGGCCCCTATAATACTAAGTCCTATAATTGAAAATTTTCCGGTCTTTTTAAATAATCCTGAAGCAATTATGGACAGCATCATTCCTGTAAAAGAAAGTATAAAATTCAGTCCAAATCCACTTCTGAAAAGAGAAGTAAAAAACACTTTCATAAAACCTATTCTAAGAGCCTCTTTTGTCCCATAAATATATAGGACTAATAGTATCACTATATTTGATAACCCTAGCTTTATTCCAGGAATAAATATAAAAATTCCTATAGAGGATTCAATTATATACAGGATGATTCCAAGACTCAAAAAAATAGAAATCTGTAGTATCATCTTCAAACTTTTCACTTTATTGTCACCATATATTTTTTCCATTCTAATACACCTCCAGATCTATGTCTTCCGATTTATCTTTTCCTCTTTCTATGAATATCATTACCTTGTTAGGCTGACATATTATAGGTTTTGTGCTTTCTCCTACAAATCCCATTCTTGAGCAGTAATGATTAGGTGATTTTTCCTTTGTCACACCTATTTTACCATCCCTTACCTCTATCTGCATATCTCCAAGTAATAGGTGGTATTTTTCTTTTCTCAGTATAATAGTCTTGTCTTCTTTCAGATCTAAAGATATTATTTCCTTATTGTCATATTTTATAACCGCTCTTTGACTCTTATTATCCTTAAAATAATATTTAGTCCCTGCTATCAGCAAAAACGAAAGCATGACTGCTCCTGCTATATATGCTATATCATATGCATTCAGTCCAGATTTTATTTTCCCTTCATTTACTATATCCCATATTTTTTTCATACCTGTCCTTTTAAAATTCTTCTCTTTTCAAAAACCTATTTTTCAAAACTATATTTTACAAAATTATCTCCTACTTTAAGTCCACCTGTATTTTCTGTTCGTCCATCATTAAATGCCCATATTACCTCAATATTTCCCATTTTTTCTACCAGTTTTCTCCCTTCTTCATATGGCATCAGAAAAAGAGTAGTTGACATAAAATCAGCAAATCCTGAATCCTTTGTCATCACTGTAACTGATGCAAAATTATTTACAGGTTCAAGCTTATCCAGATCTATTATATGTCCGTATAGCTTATTGTCCTTTATGGAATATCTCTGATAATTTCCTGTTGTAACTATAGAGGTGTCTACAGCGGCAATCTTAGCCAAATATCCTTCTTTTCTATTATATGGATTATTCTTATCCAGTTCCTTATTATAATATATAGGAAGAGTAACTCCTACACAAAACTCTGTTCTGCATCTCTCCAGCTCTTTCACATTACTGTTTTTTAGCGGTCGTTTACCTATAATTCTTACATTTCCACCCGCAGATATCATAAATGATGATATCCCTCCCGTTTCCATCTTCTCAGCTGTCTTTTCTACTGCATATCCTTTTGCAACTGCACCTATGTCAATTTTTATACATTTCTTTTTTAAAAATACCGTATTCCTTTCCCGGTCGATCTCTACATTTTCCATAACCGAACATTTTTTTGCATTTTCGAGTTTCTCCCTTGTAGGAAATCCCGTTTCTTCCATGCCGTTCCATAATGCTATTATTTCTCCTCCAAAAATATTTACCTTGCTTCCAGTCTCATTTCTCCATTTTATTGAAATTTCCAACAGATCTATTATTTCCTTGTCTACTTTTACAGCTTTTATTCCTGCATTATCATTTATTGTCTTTATATTATTTATTCCTTCAAAATTTTCATATGCAGTATACAGCCTATGATACTTTTCCATTTCTTGTCTATATATGAGTATTTTTTTCTTAAAATCTTCCTCACTTTTATCATATCCCACAAGAATATGTACAGTATCAAATAATCCAGTTATTTCTTCTCTATAAATTCTTTCTTTTTTTTCAGAACATGACGAAAAAAGGGCTAAAACTAATAATATCAGCCCTTTAAGCATCATCATGTATATTTTATTTCTTCTTGTAATATTTTTCATAATAGCTCCAATTATGCTTCTACATTGATTACTGTTCCTTCAGGAGACGGAGTGCTGGCCAGATACTCCTTTATTTCTTCTCTTACTGCCGGCTTCATAGGTTTACACTGTTTGAGCGTTTTTATTTCTCCGCTTAATATACCTTCTGCAAATCCGCTACAACCGGGATACCCGCATGCACCACAGTTAAATTTAGGAAGCATCTCATTCAATTTTACAAGTCTGTCATCTTCTTTGACCTGTAGATACTTATCAGCTATTCCCAGAAGGAGACCAAGTACTGCCCCTATTATCCCTAATGCTATTAAAGCTTCTATCTGCATTATGCTGTCTCCTTTCTGTCAGGATGGTGACCACACGAAAACTGTTTACAGCCTGCACATCCTGCCGTTTTTATTATATCTTCACATCCTTCAGGCTTAGGAGTTTTTTTATTTAATATATACGTTATTATGAATATTCCTATAAGTAATGATATCCATAACAATGGTGCTATTTCTATCTTCATGTTATACCACCCCTGCAAATCCAAGCATTATCATAGCCATTAATGATGCCGTAATCAATGATATGGCATTTCCCTTAAAATGTTTAGGTGTATTGACAAATTCCAGTCTTTCCCTGATTGTAGCAAAGATAACCATTATCAGAAGAAACCCGACCGGAACTGCTATAGAATTTACAAGCATTTCCATAAAGTTGTATCCTTCTCTTATATTAAGTAAGGCCGTTCCCAGTACGGCACAGTTTGTAGTAATTAATGGAAGATACACCCCTAATGCCTTATATAATCCTGGAGAGAACTTCTTTATAACCATCTCTACAAATTGTACCAATGAAGCTATTACAAGTATAAATGTTATCAAATCCAGATATTCCATATTATAAGGAACCAGAACCTGATAATAGAGTCCATAAGTTATAAGGGAAGCAGAGAATATTACAAATATGACTGCCAATCCCATTCCTACTGCAGATTTTACACTTTTAGAAACACCTAGAAACGGACAGACTCCCAGATATTTTGTCAAAATTATATTATTTATAAGCACTGCAGATATAAATAATGTAACTAATTCCATATTATTTCACCTGCTTTCTTTCTCTATGTTCTTTATAGATGTTAAACAATCCTGTAAGAATTCCAAAACTTAGAAATGCTCCTGCTCCGGATGTAAAAAATGAAGCACTGAAATCTTTAAACATTGATATGTGAAAGATAACTTTCTCACTATCAAAAAGGCTTTTCAGCTTTAATTCTCCTGTTCCTAATATTTCTCTGAAAGAAGCCATTATTATCAGGCTTATTCCAAACCCTATGCTTACTCCTATTGCATCAAGAAAGGAATCTACTACGGTATTCTTACTGGCAAAAGCTTCTGCTCTTCCCAAAACGATACAGTTTACTACTATAAGTGCAAGGAAAACTCCAAGAGATTCGTATACTGGCAACGCATAGGCATTAAGCATCATTTCACAGAATTTTACTGTTGTAGCTATTACTATTATATATACTGGTATCCTTATCTGATCCGGAACTATTTTTCTTATTGCTGCGATTATTGTATTTGTTACCATGAGAACTGCTGCAAATGCTAAACTCATTCCTACTGCGTTTGTTAAAGAATTCGTTGTAGCAAGTATTGGGCAGGTTCCCAGAAACATTACAAAGACGGGATTTTCTTTTATAATCCCAGATTTTATCAACTCTAATTTTTTCATTTCCTGCCTCCTACTTCTTATAATTTTCTTCAAAATCTTTTTTTGCTGCTTCAATTCCTTTTTCCAGTCCTTTAGATGTTATAGTAGCACCTGTTATACTGTCAATACCATCATTTACTGTTTTTGTTTTAAACTGGCTTTTATACTTTTCTTCATCCATTTTTGTTCCAAATCCGGGAGTTTCATTATGTTCCAGGGAATCAAATCCGAGATATTTCCCATCACTGCCTATAGCAACTAAGAACCTCATTTTACCACCATATCCCTTTGACTGGAGGCTATATACGTATCCTGTTACCTTCCCATCCTCTTCTGCCTTGAAAACCTTTTCTATGATACCGTCACCGGTTTCTTTGCTTTCTTCAGTAAATTTTGTCTTTTCATTGAACATTGCCTGTAATTTCTTATTCTGCTTTGCAATGTTAGCATTTTTTATTGTTTCAGCTGTCAGAGAATTTGTTAGTGACAGGATTAAGGCTGAAATTACACTTATTATTGCTAAAAATATACTTAAATAGAGAGATTTCTTCATTTCTTAAGCCCCCTTCCATATTAATGCTATCAGCAGGGAAGATACCAATATGAAAGCACTTATAAACAGTAACTCTTTTTTCTCATCCCTGTTTGTAGGAGCTATTGTATACTTATCTATCATAGGTGTCAGCATATTCATAATCAATATGGAATACAGCACACCTTCAGGCATATTTGATTTGAACCTCAAGAGCATTGTAAAAAATGCAGCTCCTATAGAAAATATTATCTTACCGAATGGACTTGCCGGTGAAGTAACAGGATCTGTAACCATAAATACCCCTCCGAATACCAGTCCTCCTATTCCTATATTTACCAATGCAAAAGTTAAAGGATTTAGCCCATGAAATGTTGCTGCAACAAAGGCAATTATAAAAGAAGCCATTATATAGAATACTGGCATTCTCCAGTCCAGAACCCTTTTCCATGCGAGATATATTCCTAATAATATTATTAATATTGCAAAACTTTCTCCTATTGACCCTTTATAAAAACCAAGATATAAATTTGATAAAGATACTCCTGAATCTCCCATCCATTGAGTTCCTGCCAGTATTGCTGTAGGAGTAGGGCTACTCACTCCATCTACAGCTTTAGACGGCAAGACTGTAGTAAGCTTATCACCATAAGACATCATTACAAAAACTCTTCCCATTAGTGCAGGATTAAATATGTTCTGTCCAAATCCTCCAAAAATAAGCTTTCCTATTAATATAGCAAAGATACTTCCAAAAACTACTACATAATAGGGTGTCCCCACTGGAAGTATAAGGGCATATAATATCCCTGTTACATAATAGAAAGAATTATTGACAGTCTTTACTATATTTTTTTCCTTTAATAAATAATAATATATTATTTCGCATAAATACGCAGATAAGACTGATATTACTATCATAAGTGCAGCCTTTATCCCGTAATCTGATCCCAATGTAAAGTAGTATCCAACTGAAACTATGCACACAATAAGGAGAGCCAGTGTCAGATGAAACATTATCTTCTGTGTTGTCAGGCTATCACGATAAGTAGGTGTAGTCCTCTTAAATAGTATCTTCATATTATTTACCTGCCTTTCTAGCCTTCAGGACCCTGTCCTTTGCTTTTCCTACCCAGTCTGTAACTTCTATTTTTGACGGGCATACAAATGTACATAATCCACATGTTATACATCTATCCGCACATGCTTTCTGAGATTTTTCCAGGTCCTTAGCTTTTTCAGCATTCATTATCTGAACAGGCTGTATCTTGGCAGGACAGTATTCTACACATAGTCCGCATCTTAAGCAGGGAAGCTCTTCTACTTCTTCTTTAGGAAGGATTGTAATGGAATTGCTGTAGCTGCTTATTACAAACTGATCATTAGCTATAGATTTTCCCATCATAGGCCCTCCACCTATAACTACCAGCTCATCATATTTTTCATTGTATCCGCCTATCTGATTAACTATGTAGTCTACGGAAGTTCCTATAGGTACATATACATTTTCCTGATTCTTTACTCCTTCGCCAGAAATAGTAACTATTCTGTGAGTTATAGCTTTCCTATCCCTTAAAGCTTCAGAAAAATATATTGCCGTTGTAGCATTATTTACAATTATTCCTATCTCCGAAGGAAATCTATCATATTCCTTCTTGAAAATCTCCCTTATGAGGACCCTCTCCCAACCCATAGGATAGGCCTCCGGAACCCCTATAATTTCTATTTTTTCATATTTTTCTACAGCTTTCCTAAGCTTATCTATTAAATCAGAATTAACAGCTTTTAAAGCAATAATACCCCTCTTGGAATCTGCCGCCTTCATTAACAGATTTGTCCCGTCTGCTAACTCTTCAGCATGCTTTTCCATAACTTTATAGTCTGAAGTCAGATATGGCTCGCATTCTACTGCATTTATAAGTACAGTGTCTATATTTTTAGCAGACTCATATTTTACATAAGTAGGAAATCCTGATCCGCCCAGTCCCAGTACTCCTATTTCTTTCATTGCACCTATCAGTTCCTGTCTGGTAAGATTATCAATATTTTCATATGAAAAAGGGACAACTTCTTCATTTTTAAAGTCATTTTCTATTATAAGATGATTCTGTACTTTCCCTGATGTATGCATTCTCTTCGCTATCCCTTTGACCACTCCTGATACTGGAGAATATATAGGTACATATATGTCCTTTCTTGTAACAAGCTTTGTCCCTTTTTTCACATAGTCTCCTTCTTTCACATGGACGTCAAACTCTAACGATGACCCCATGATTAAAGGGATATAAATCGTATCAGGCTCACGGAGATTAAGGATTTCTTTTTTCTTTGTCAGTTCCTTTTTCCCGTTGAGCCTCTTTTTTCCTATTCCACTTAATAAGCTCATCTTTCTCTCCCTAAATCTTGTCATTTTATTTTTTAAAACACTTCTATATTAGTGTACCACGAAATTCAAAAAAGAAAATAGTAAAAAGGATAAAAATTATT
Source organism: uncultured Fusobacteriales bacterium (assembly GCA_964469865.1). Lineage (GTDB taxonomy): Bacteria > Fusobacteriota > Fusobacteriia > Fusobacteriales > Leptotrichiaceae > JAGOWQ01. Next base: position 8,797 of record CAYYAV010000019.1, read on the forward strand.
AAAAAATTTATACCTATATATAAGAAGTCTCTTTTTCCAAATTTCAGTTCTTCATATTCTGTCTTTTCTTCATTTATCCTAAAATTTTTGACTTCCATTATTTCAGACATATTGTTAATCTTTCTTATTGTCAGCCTGAAAAGTGGTATTATTATTAAAAACAGTTCTCTCATTCTGTCTATGGAAATTTCTGAAAAATCACCTCCTCTGCTTCTCTGAATCTTTATTATTTGTTTCAGTTCTTCATATATTATATTTATAAACTGCACAGATACTGCAGAGATTACACTTATTTCACTATTTTTACTTTTCTTTCCGGTCATATAGTTTATACCTTTTATGATATCTGAAGATTTAGTAGTTGTAGTAAAAATTTCCATTACTATTGTCAATAAAAATATTTGAATCCCTATCTGTAAGGAAAGAAATACCGGTTCATCATATATTTTTATAGTTCCAAGATCCAGCAATACATATCCGTTCTTCATAAAGAAAATATTAAATATCATCATGAGGAATGTCATATAAATATATATTCTTATTTTAAACAGTATACTGTATATATCTAACCTGGAAAATAAACACAGGAAAAAAATATAAATGCCTAGGAACAGGTATGCAGCAGAAAATTTCATAAAAAGTACTGCCGGTATAAGCAGCAGCATTACTATAATCTTTGCTCTGGGATCCAGTCTGTGTATAAAAGTATCTGATGGAACATATGCTCCGGCTGAAATCCCTTTTAGTCCATCTTTTTTTCTCATAAAGTCATTTATTTAACCATCTTTCTCTATAGCTGTATATAATTATCCGCATACTGCTCCACTATATTGTGGTCATGAGTTACCAGAATGATGGTTACTCCTTCCTTTTTCAATTTTTCCAGCAGTTCCATTATTTTTTTTATTGTACCATAATCCAAAGAAGAGGTAGGCTCATCTAGAAATAATATCTCAGGATCAGTAGATATTGCCATAGCAATTCCCACTAACCTCTTTTCCCCATCCGAAAGTAGAAAGGGGGATTTTTCAAGATATTTTTCGTCCAGTCCCGTTCTTTTTACAGCCTCTTTTATTTTCTCTCCTATGAGAGTTGAATTTTTAGGAAATTTATATTTTTTCATAACATTGTATTCTATTTCTTTCCATACTGTAGATTCAAAAAACTGGCTCTCCATGTTTTGAAAGACAATAGCCATATTCCTTCTAATTCCTTTTATTTCTTTCAAGGATTCTTTTCCTTTGTCAATTATGGTTTTCTTTCCATTAAAGCAGAAGGATATTTCCCCAGAAAATCTGTCATCAAAATTATAAAGACCATATATAAGTTCTATTAATGTAGTTTTGCCAATTCCTGTCTTTCCTATTATTGCAGTAATCTCTCTTTCAGGTATAGAAACTGTCAGATTATTTATCAGATTCCTTCCAGTCCCTGTCTGAAAATAACTGACATCATATAATTTTATCTTTGTTTTTTCTTCATCTATATTTTCATTTAAAAGATTTCTTAATTTAGCTTCTCTTTGTTTTTCATATCTTATATTATTTATTTTATCATATTCATTCATCACATCTTTGAATTTT
>CAYYAV010000019.1:10389-14328 GCA_964469865.1 uncultured Fusobacteriales bacterium
GAAACTATAGTCTTTTCTTCTTTTAAAAATTCATCAAAGAATTTTCCCATTATTTCCCTAAAATCAATGTCTATATTTTCCATTCCCTCATCCATTATTAATATTTCAGGTTCTGTTATAATAGCTGAGATTAAAGCTATTTTCTGTTTTTCACCTCCAGAAAGTGTGGATATTTTTCTGGATAGTAAGTTATCTATATTAAAATAACGGGTATATTTTTCAATATTTCTCTTCATTTCCCTACTAGACATGTTATTGTTTTCCATACCAAATATCAGACCGTCTAATACCGTCTCTCCTATAAGCTGTTCTTCAGCTGTATGAAATACTACACCTATTTTTTTTCTAATGTTATAGAGCACTTCAGGATAGTATTCCAGTTTTCTGCCATCTATTTCTATGACTCCTTTATCCGTTTTAAGCAATCCTGCTATAAGCTTTATTATAGTCGACTTGCCTGTACCATTTTTTCCTGCTATAACTGTATATTCACCTTTTTTTATGGTAAATGATACATTTTTTAAGACTGTATCTCCATCTTTATTAAAATAGCTTACATCTTTAAATTCAATCATTTCATATTTCCCTTTTATATAAAATTTATCTCTTCCTGTATAGCCCTGTTATTTCTAATATAAGCATTTCTACACCAGCTTCCATCTCAATTCTACCCGTCTTTATATCTTTTTCAATTTCCCAACATCTGTAGACCAGTTTTTTTAAGCTTCCTATAGAATAGTTCCTTGTCTTTTCCAGTCTCTTGAAGATAGTATACGGATTAGGAATCCTATTATTATTTTTAAAGATTTCTTTCATATCTTCAAACTGCTTCTTAAAGGCATTGTAATTATTGCTAAATTTTGTTCCTTTACTGCCAAGAATGGAAAGCTTATACATGGATTCCAGTTCTCCATATATTGAATAAAGGATACCCATATGTTCTTTCGTTTTTTCCAGGTAATCAAGAACTTCTTCTGCTTTATTATTTAAAATTTTTTCTGTTATTTCATATATCTCATATTCTTTTTCTACAGTTATTATTCTTCTTTCCTCTTCCAAATTGAATTTCTCTCCATTGAGATATATTTTTATTTTTTCTATTTCATTTCTTATCTTAAAAGGATTGCTTCCTGCCATTTCTAGAATTATTCCTGCCTCTTCTGGAGTTATCCCAAGCTCTTCTTCAATATATTTTCTTATATATCCATCATCTTCCTTAAGATACAGAAATATTTTCACAAAACCCTGTTTTTTAATTTCTTCCAGCTTTTTTAGGATCTTTGATCCTAGTTTCCCGTCTTCTCTGGAGTAGTCTATTATTATTTCTTTGTTTACAACAGACAGACCGCATACATAATCAAGTACCCTTTCAATATCCTTTATCTTTTCAGCTCTTTTTAATACAATTAATTCAGAATGGGAAAATATAGAATTAAAGCTTACCTTTTCCAGAAATTTGTCTTCCTCTTTTATATCTGCATCAAAAAAATATTCCTGTATACCTGGATTCTCTTTCCTTATTTTCTCTATTATATCAAAGTATTTAAATTCCCTGTTACTTAATCCACCAATAAAATATATCATCGTTTCCTTCTTCCCTGTCTGCTATTTTTCATAAATATATATTAAAGTATACCTTTTTTGAATAGTAATTTCAATTTGATTTTTTATTTTTTTTATGCTAAACTTCTATCGTAGTTATAAATCAATAAATTTATAGTTTTATGGAGGTAATTATGAGTTCAAATGTTAAGGAACAGAGATCAATTGCCGGATTAAGGGCAAATGCAGCAGCATTTTTAATAACAATCAGTTTTTTTATGGGGTTTGGAATTATCTTTCCAATAATTGCATTAATTCTTGAAAAAGAAAACCGTTTTGTCAGAAGTTATTCTAAACAGACTCTGTCACTGAGTGTCTTAATATTAGTAGGAGCATTACTGAATATTGTTATTTTTATCGGTTCAGTGATTTATGTGTTCCTTATAGGAATTTTAGCTATCATTCAGGTTATTGCAGCTATAAATGCAATCTTAGGTAAAGAATTTGAAATTCCATATCTAGGAAAAATTATGAATCTGCTTTTTGTTGAAGAGTAGATCGTTTATAGCATTCTATATTTCAGAATATGTAAAAAGGGCTTTTTCTTAAATTTGAAATAGCCCTTTTTATATTCCTAATTATTTCAGATAAGCAATAGCTTCTATTTCAACTAATGCTCCTAAAGGTAGTTTTCCTACCTCAAAAGCTGATCTAGCTGGATACGGTGCTGAAAAATAACTTGCATAAATTTCATTCACTGCTTTAAAGTCTCCTATATTATCTAAAAGAATCATTGTTTTTACAACATTTGCAGTTGTCAATCCGTTATTTTCCAGAATAGCAGTCAGATTTTCCAGAACCTGTTTTGCCTGCCCTTCAACTGTTGTTTCTTCAATTTTCTGTGTTTCAGGATTTATAGGTATCTGTCCTGAAATATAAAGGAAATCTCCCACTTGTCTGAATGCCGAATATGGTCCTACTGCATTTGGTATTTTTTTCATATGTTTCTCCTCCTATAATATAAAATCTCATTAATATATTTTAACACATATTTTATTTTTATCAATAGTTATTTTATTTTTATATATTGAAGAGATAGATGTTTATTATATATAATAAATACCATTATCATGATTGACTTTTATTTATTATGGGTTATAATATTATTGACATGAGAGAGGATGTGATTTTATGAAAATAATCATTAGTGGAAAACAGTTGAAAATTACAGATGCAATTAGAGCTTATGCTGAGGAAAAAATTGAAAAAATTTCCAAATACACAGATGCAATCACAGAAGTTGATGTTGTCCTGACTGTAGAGCAGAAAAAATCTGAAGGAGAAGTTCACAAGGCAGATGGTCTGGTTTATGCAAGTGGCACAAAAATTAAAATAGAAGCACGGAACACTGATTTATATGCAGCTATTGATGAATTATCCGAAAGACTGGAACGACAGGTCAGAAAATATAAGGAAAAACAGAAAGATCATAATAAGAAGGGAACTCATTAATAATAAATTATAAAATAAATTTTAAATAATATAAATATATAATCGGGTATATCCAGCCCATAAATAAAAAAAGGCTATCTCAAAAAAAAACATGTACCTCCAAACTTTTCAATTCTTATTGTCCAGTTTTTTGGTACATGTTCTAAATGGAAATTTTTGAGTTCAGCCTCTTTTTATTATATACTTCATTCTTTAATTCCGATTAACAACATTTCCAAATATTAGTTATATAATAAACATTTTCTATCTTGCATAGACAGTTTCTTTTACTTTTTCTTTATTTTCAGATTTCTTCGAATTATTTTCTTTTTGCTTATTCTTACTTTCCTTTTGTTTTCCATTAAATAATCCGAAAAATGACTCCTGACAAAATAAACTGCTATTTTAATATTCTACTGTCTTCAAATCATTGTAAACATCCCTGTCAAACTCACCTATCCTATTTGCAACAAGCATAGCCACATATACATCTATATCGACATTATTAAGCGTCCTGAACATTCCGGAAAACCAGTCTATTCCTATTAATACTGCTATGCTTTCCAGTGGAAGTCCCATAGAGGAAGCCAGGAATGTATAGACTATAATTGCTCCGCCGGGTACTACAACACTTCCCATACACATCAGACATGACAATATGACTGCCATCAGCATCTGATATGGTGTAAGCTGTATCCCTGAAAACTGTGCTATAAAAAATATTGCGGTAACATTACATAATGCCCATCCTGAAGAATTCATAGACATAGTTATAGGACCTGTAAAATCTGCAATTTTTCTACTTACTCCAAATTTTGTAACGGAATCTTCCATTTTTGTAGGAAGAGTTATGGCGCTTGAGGTAGTTGTCAGAGCTATAATAGACATCTTAGCAAATTTTTTAGG
>CAYYAV010000020.1:0-14287 GCA_964469865.1 uncultured Fusobacteriales bacterium
ATAAAATGGAGCTTAAGGGAAGGGACAATTATATGTATGCTCATATTTGGGCCTTTACTTGGAATATTTATGTCCGGAATCGAAAAAATGTATGAGAAGCTGGGACTTATTGATGGGAAAAGTCAAATGGAAAAGGAATTTGAAGGACTGGAATAAGAAGGAAAGGAGCTTACAACGGATGTTGGCAGACTATCATATACATAGCAGATATAGTGATGATTCAGAAGAAGAAATGGAAGTCATTGTACTTTCAGCTATTGAAAAAGGATTTGATGAAATATGCCTTACTGATCATGTAGATTACGGTGTAAAAATAGAACATGAAGAATATCTGAAACTGGATGATGAGAAAAAGAAGATAACTAATTCTAATGTTGATTATCCGAGCTATTTTAAAGAGATAGAAGAATTGCAGGAAAAGTATGGAAATAGGATAAAAATAAAAAAGGGTCTTGAGTTTGGCATGCAGGTTCATACGATACCTCAGTTTCAAAACCTGTTTAACCGGTACGAAATGGATTTTGTAATACTGTCATGTCATCAGGTTGAGAATAAGGAATTCTGGACAGGGGATTTCCAGAAGGGAAAGACCTCCGATGAGTATAACAGCGAATATTATAATGAAATATATAAAGTGATTAACAAATATGACAACTATAGCATTTTAGGACATCTGGATCTTATCCAGAGATATAATAAAGAATTTGAAGGAGATATACATCCTTTTGAAAAAAATAGGGAAATAATAGAAAAAATATTAAAAAAGGTAATAGAAAGTGGAAAAGGGATAGAAGTAAATACTTCAAGTTTTGCCTATGGGCTGGAAGACTTGACTCCTGCACGAGAAATTCTGAAAATGTACTATGATCTAGGTGGAAAAGTAATTACTGTAGGTTCTGACTCACATAGGGCTAAAGATATAGGGAGACATATTACATATATTTATGAAGAGCTAAAGAAAATAGGCTTTAAGTATATATGTACTTTTGAAAATATGAAACCGGTGTTCCATACATTGTAATATTGAAAACAGATATTTAAGATATGAAGTTGGGAGGAGAATTTTAGACATGAAGATAAACCATATGGCATTATATACAAAAGACATTGAAAAATCAAGGGGATTTTATGAAAAATATTTTGAAGCAAAGGCAAATAATAAATACCATAATGTTAAGACAGGGCTTCAGACGTATTTTCTAAGCTTTCCTGAAAGCGATGTAAGGCTTGAAATAATGACAAGACCTGATCTGTCTGAGAGGAACGACAGAATTATGAATGTAGGATTTACCCATCTGGCCTTCAGTACAGGTAGCAAGGAAAGAGTAGACAGTCTGACAGGCAGGCTTATCGAGGACGGATTTAAGTGCCTGAGCGGTCCCAGAACTACAGGAGATGGATATTATGAAAGTGTAGTTGAAGATCCGGATGGAAATCTGATAGAAATAACTGAATAGGAAATACAAAAATAATAAAGTTACATTGGCCTTGTGTTACTGAATGTATCCGGAATACAAGGAACGGAGAAAGCAGGTAAAATGACTGAAAAGGAAAAAATGATGGCAGGAATGATATATGATGCCAACTACGACAAGGAACTTATCGAAGACAGGATAAAAGCTAAGGATATGTGTCATAAATACAATCAGCTTCTCCCTTCTGATGAAGATAAAAAGAGGGAAGTAATGAAAGATATACTGGGAAAGACGAAAGAAAACTTTACGATAACGGCTCCTTTCTGGTGTGATTACGGGTATAATATTGAAATAGGAGAAAATTTTTATACAAATCATAATGTAGTGATACTGGACGGAGCAAGGGTAACTTTCGGAGATAATGTATTTATCGCCCCTAACTGCGGTTTTTATACGGCAGGTCATCCTATAGACAGCGAAAGGAGAAATGTAGGGCTTGAATATGCCTATCCGATAACTGTAGGAGATAATGTATGGTTTGGAGCCGGAGTCCATGTAATGCCCGGAGTGACGATAGGAAATGATGTAGTCATAGCTGCTGGAAGTGTGGTGACAAAGGATATTCCTGACGGAGTGATTGCAGCAGGAGTTCCCTGTAAAGTTATAAGGGAAATAACAGAAGAGGACAGGAAAAGCTATATTAAGAGAAGGTAAATGAATAATAGACAATATAAAAAATAATATATATAAGCTGGAGTGTGATAAATTTGGATAAGGAAAGATTTTCTAAAATTAAGATTGTAATGTGTGATGTGGACGGAACCTTGCTTACAGATAACGGGACAGTTTCTATAAAAACTGTAGAGGCTATAAAAAAATTAAGAGAAAAAGGAATACTATTCGGAGTCTGTACAGGGCGGGACTTACCGGCTGTAAAAAATTCACTGGGACTATGGGGGGTAGAAGGACTGATAGATATCATAGTCGGAACAGGAGGATCTGAAATATGTGATTTTACTAAAGATTTTGAAGAAGGGGTATTTCCTCTGGAAGGAGCCTTAATAAAAGAAGTTATAAGCCACTTTGAAGATATGGACATAAATTTTGTGGTCCCTCATGACGGGATACTTCATGTTCCGAAAGATGACAGGCATATACGTCTGCTGGCTGAAAAAGACGGGGTACCATATAAAGTTGTGGATTTTAATGAATTTTTAAAAGAACCTAGACAGAAGGTCATGCTCATGATGGAACCTGAAACTATGGATGCAGTAGTTGAAAGGGCTTCTACTTTTTCCAGTGATAAATATAAATCCGCTTCGTTAAAGACAGCGAGCGTACTTTACGAATATATGGATCCGAGAATATCAAAGACTTATGGGCTTAAGAAGATACTTGAATTACACGGATTAGGTTTTGAAAATCTATGTACTTTCGGAGATGCGGACAATGACTATGATATGACGGAAAATGCAGGAATAGGGGTTGTCATGGCCAACGGAAGTGAAAAGACAAAAAGTGTGGCAGATTTCATAACGGATGATAATAATAACGACGGAATAGCGAAATTTCTGGAAAAATATATAATAATAAATTAAAATTTAAAAAGCTAAACAAAAACTTACTGATCAAAATTTCAGTCTTTACTATTTTGGGTAAAGATAAATTAAAGGTCAGTAAGTTTTTATCATTCATTCATAGGAAAAGTAGATCAGTCTTTATAATACTGGAAAAAACTGAGGTATAAAGAGAGGTTATCCGACTATTACTTTTGTCTTTGACTGAACGGAATCAATCTGTTCTTTAGTTACGTGTTTATCAGTAACTAACCCGGTAACATCTTCCCAGCTGCATATCCTATAAAGGCTTTTTCTTGTAAATTTTGTATAGTCTGCCAGGATATAGCACTTTTCTGAATGTCTTATCATTACCTGATCGATAAACGCATCAGATGAAGAAGGACTCGTAGGCCCGTCAAAGTTGCTGAATCCGTCTGACCCGATAAAGCATATGTCAACTTGAATATTTTCTATCTGGGATACTGTCCATCCCCCAAAAACTGAAGAGCTTGAATTTCTCAATTCCCCTCCAAATAAGAAAACCTGATTATCAGAATTAATAAGGACACTTGCTACAGGTAATGAGTCAGTAAAGATTTTGTATCCTGATTTTGTTGAAAGGATGTTAGCCAGTTCCAGTGTAGTACTTCCCGTACCTATAATAATAGAGCTTTTATCAGGGATTAATGTCATTGCCTTTCGTGCAATGCTTTTTTTTGCATTTATATTTTCCTTTTCCCGCACCTGAAAAGGATATTCAATAGCATTCTGTTTCAATGTCGCCCCACCATGGCTCTTTATCAGCAGTCCATTTGCTTCCAGTGCAGTCAGGTCCTTTCGTATTGTTTCGTATGTAACGGAAAACCTGTTTGCCAGTTCGCTTACATATACTGTTCCGTTGGACTTCAGTTCCTGCATGATTATCTGTCTTCTTTCTTCCATTAATAGCATATCATTATTCCACCATTTCTATAAAATACATTTTTAATATAAAAATTATACCATATGGAAAAAATAAAAACAATATACTTAAATAGGTTTTTATTGGCTTTTATTTTTAAAAAAATAAAAAAACCAAAAAAAACCAAAAAAAACCTATTGACACCAATTGAAAAATGAGGTATATTATCTATATAAAATAAAGAAGGGAGAGAAAGGTGCTATGAAGACAAAAATTGCTATCGCCTGTGATGATCTGGCTTTTAAAGAAAAAGAAGCATTGGTGGAATACCTCATTCATGAGAAAAATGCAGAAGTTGTATATGATCCGGTAAAAAAACCTGAAGACGGTATTAATACCTTTGCAAAGCTGGCTGATGAAATGTCCATATTAATTCAGAAGGATGTATGCCGCCTTGGAATTTATATATGTGGAACCGGAATCGGATTTACATGCCAGGCCAACAAACATTGGGGAATCAGAGCAACAGCAGTGACAAATCCATATTCCGCCAAAAGAGCCCGTTTAAGCAATAATGTACAGATTATAGGATTAGGATGCAGGGTTAACGGACTGGAGTACTTAAAACAGATTGTCGATGCATGGTATGATGAACCATTTGATTTTAATACTGCAAGGGAAAACTCAAAAAGGAATCTTTTAGAAGCAGAAAAGAATGATGACTTATTGTTAAAGAAACCGGAACATGTTGCATGGAACATGGGATTTAGACCAGATTATGAATAGGAGGGAGCTGGATTTAATCCAGCGTTGATTATGGAAATAATTACACAGTTTATTAATGATTTAGGAAACTTTATATTTATACCTATTATATTTTTAGTTTTTATGTTAATGTTAAAACGTACAATTTCAGAGGCAATACAGTCTGCCATGAAAGTTGGGATAGGATTTATAGCACTGTCGATGGTAATAGGTTTTATGCTGGAAAAAATGGAACCAGCTATTACTGGTCTGGCAGCAAAGACAGGCTCTTCACTGAGTGCCATTGATGTTGGTGGTGCAGCAACAGCAGTTATGGGATTTGGTTCAAGTATGGGAGCAATAGTTATTCCTCTCTGTGTGGGAATAAATATATTAATGCTGGTGCTTAAGCTTACAGACTGTGTCAATGTGGATGTATTCAACCTTCATCAGAATGCTTCGATGGGAGCGATAGTCTATGCTTATTCAGGAAATTTCCTGTATGGAGTCCTGACTATGGGATTATTCCATGTATGGGCATTAATCGCTGCAGATCTAGGAGCTAAAAACAATGAGAAATTTTTTGGATTACCTCAAGGAGTATCCATTTCACATCCGGTTGCAAATACATACCTCATGTTTGCCTATCCTTTTGAATGGCTATTTAGCCGTATACCAGGGTTAAAGGATGTAAATGTTACTGCTGAAACTATACAGAAACGTTTCGGTGTATTAGGGGATCCTACAGTTGTAGGATTCATACTGGGAACATTGCTTGGATTATTCGGATATGAGTGGAAGGATCCTTATCATACAATAATTTCAAGTGTTCAGCTGGGAATGTTCCTGGCAGCGGTAATGCTGTTATTACCAAAAATGACATCAATAATGATGGAAGGTCTTGTTCCTTTATCAAATGCAGCACGTAAACAGCTGGTTAAACGTTTCCCTGACAGAGAAATTACAGTAGGAATGGATACAGCCTTAATAGTGGGAAATCCTTCAGTTATAGCACCGGCATTACTTCTGATACCTATTATGGTCATCCTTGCAGTTATTCTCCCGGGAAACAAGGTCATGCCTCTAGGGGATCTTTCGCAGTTTGTATTCTTCATAGCGTGTATGGTACCAGTATTTAAAGGGAATATTATAAAGACATGGATTTCATCAGTCATACTGTTCGGTGGAGGGTTATATATAGCTTCATGGATGACTCCGGCAACGAATGAAGTATTCCAGAAATTTGGAGCAGGTGCTAAGGAAGGTGTAATGTATACTTCATTAAATCCATCTGCCAATCCGTTTACAGGGCTGTTTGCTGCAATGACACATGTAGGGATTGTAGGATATATCCTTGTAGGATTAATTTTGGTCGGAGTAGGATATCTGCTAAAAAGAAGGGAAGTAAAGTTAAAAAATAATATAAATGCATAAGTGTGAGATATAGGGAATATATTATAAAATCTATGAAATAAAAATAAATTATATAGAAAGAGGTAAAAATTATGAAAAAGGTATTAGTAGTATGTGGAAATGGAATAGCATCGTCTTCAATTATGGTGTCGATTTTACAGGATTATCTGAAAGAAAAGAAAATAGAAGGAGTAGATGTACAGAAAGCCTCCCTGATGGACTGTAATACAGACAAGTTTAACAGCTATGACCTTATAGTATCTTCTACAAAAATAGATAATCCAGCTGTTACAACAAAGATTATAATCGGTGCAGGACTGTTGACAGGAATTGGAGAAGAGGAAATACTGGAAGAAGTAAAAAAATCACTGGAAGGATAAGATGATTATGAGTATTGTAGTTGTTGCAAATGAAGCCCCTGAAAATGTAAAAGATTATGCTGCTGCTATTAACTTTGCAGGTCAGAAGCTTATTGAAAAGGATGTGATTACTCCTGAATATATTACAGCCTGTATTGAAAGGGAAACGGATTTTCCGACAGGACTGGAACTTCCTTATGAAGACAATGTAGCAATGCCTCATGGAAATTCTGCTTTTGTCAAAAAGAATGGAGTAAGTTTTGTCAGGGCAAAGAACAGGATAGTATTCGGAAGTATGGAAGATAAAAATGAAAAAGTGGAATGTTCCTTTATATTTAATCTAGCTCTTTCTTCCGGGGAAGAACATCTTAATGTATTGAAAAAATTGATAAGATTATTTCAAAATGAAGATTTTATAAAATTGTGCAGGGAAGAGACTATAGATAATATAAGAGGATATATAGGAAGTTATCTGGAAGAAAAGTAAAAAAGGGGATAAAAATGATATTTTTTAATAACATAGTAAAGGAAGTTTCCCAGACAGGGGAAAAAATAGATGAAGGTGAAGTAAAGGAGCTTGTATCCTGTATTGAATCTGCAAGGCATATATTTGTAACCGGTATGGGAAGATCAGGATTAATGATAAAGGCATTTGCAAATAGGTTAATGCATCTGGGATACTCGGTAAGTATCGTAGGGGAAATAAGCTCTCCTCATTCCAAGCCGGGGGATTTACTGTTAATAGGTTCCGGTTCAGGAGAAACTGCTTCATTGATTAATCAGGCGGAGATTTCTAGGAAAAATGATATGAAAATAGCTCTTATTACGGCAAATAGTGAATCATCCTTGGCTAAAATGGCAGACTGCATTGTAAAAATCCCTTCAAATTCAAAATACGATACATCTGAAGCATTGCAGCCGATGGGTTCCGGGTTTGAGCAGGTTTCCTTACTGTTATATGACAGTATAGTACTTTATCTGATGGAGAAAAAAGGTGAAACAAATGAAAGCATGAAATTAAGGCATGCAGATATGGAGTAATATTTACACATTCTCTCTGTCAGAAGGGTAAAGTAGGTTTTAAATATGGATTAGTATTAAAATAAAGGTTTTTTGTGGTATTACTGCAAGATAATAAAAAATCATAAAAAGACTAGAATTTTCTAGTCTTTTTTAGTATAATAGAATAAATAATTCGCAATCAGAATAGCATGGTAAAATAAAAAAGTTTATTGAAAGGTACAGTATGGATTTAATAATACCAAGGCATGTAGCTATTATAATGGATGGTAATGGGCGCTGGGCTCAGAATAAGGGTAAGATACGTCTGGAAGGTCATAGGAAAGGAGCTGCTAATTTAGAACGGATATTGGAACATTGTATAAAAAGAGGAATACGGTATCTTACAGTATATGCTTTTTCTACAGAGAACTGGAAAAGGCCTGAGACAGAAATTAAGGGACTGATGGAGCTGTTTTCAAAATTTCTTGACAGTAAAAAGAAAAATATGAAAAAAGAGGGAATCCGTCTACTTGTAACAGGAACAAAAGAAGGTGTATCAGAAAAGCTGCTTAAAAAAATCTCGGAAACAGAAAAATTTCTTGAAGATGGAGATAAGATGGTTTTCAGTATAGCCTTTAACTATGGTGGAAGAAGGGAAATAGCAGATGCAGTAACAAAGCTGATTGATGAAAGGGAAAAGCTTGGAAAGAAGGGAAATGTAACAGAAGAAGAGTTGTCGAAGTATATGTATAGACCGGAAATCCCTGATCCGGAATTGATAATAAGGACAAGCGGGGAATTCAGGATAAGTAATTTTCTATTGTGGGAAGCGGCCTATTCGGAATTTTATGTTACAGATATTTACTGGCCTGATTTTAATGCGGAAGAATTTGACAAGGCAATATTAGCTTTTAATAAAAGAGATAGGAGATACGGTGGATTGAATGCTAAGTAGGTTATTTATTATTTTACTTTTTGTTCCTTTTTTGCTTTGGATATTTTTAAAAGGGGATATGATGTTCCTTATATTTACTGTAGTAATAATAGGGATGTCCTTATTTGAATTTTATAAAATGCTGAAAGACAGAGGATATGAAGTAGCCAGTAGGATAGGGATGGGATTAGGAATATTCTTACCTGTGGCAATTTATTTCCAGCAGAATTCAAAGAATATATTTTCATATTTCGGAATTAGTTTCTTGAAACAGATAAATTTCGATATGGGTGGATTTATCGTTTTTGCATTGATGCTCTTTTCCTTAAGACAAATACTGAAAGTAAAAATACAGGGAGCAATGGCAGAAATTTCTTACACCCTTTTCGGGGTAATATACGTGTCATATCTTTTTTCATATATACTTCTACTGAAATATGAATTTCCTAATGGAAATATTCTTGTAGCAATGACATTTATACTCATATGGGCATGTGATATCTCCGCATATCTGGTTGGAATGGCTATCGGAGGAAAAATATTCAAAAGGCGGCTTGCTCCGAAAATAAGTCCGAAAAAGTCTATAGAAGGAGCAGTCGCAGGAATAGTAGGAGTGTTTTTGGTAATCTTGTCTTTTGACAGGATTTATCTGGAAATTGCCCGTTTTGTATGTAATATATCATTTTTTTCAAGAACATGCAGTGTAAATTATGACTATGTGGCTATAAAAGGGCTGGAAGCAATAATTTTAGCCTTTGCCATTGGAATATTCGCTGAACTTGGTGATCTTGTAGAATCAAAGATAAAAAGAGAACTGGATGTAAAAGATTCGGGAAATCTCCTATTAGGACATGGAGGGTTTTTAGACAGGTTTGACAGTGCACTATTTGTACTACCGATAGTATACTATTTTATGAAATATGTTGCACATATGTAGAAAATATTAATCAAGAAAAAGCAATTTTAGGAGGAAATAGAGAAAATGACAGAATTAGAAATAAAACAGGAAGTGGAAAGACAGTTTAATATACTGAGCCGTGGATGTGAGGAAATAATAAATGAAGAGGAATTTAAGAAAAAACTTGAAAAATCAGTAGTTACAAAAACCCCTTTAAAAGTAAAATTAGGTATTGATCCTTCTGGAACAGAACTGCATCTCGGTCATGCAGTACCTTTAAGAAAGTTAAAGCAGTTTCAGGAACTGGGACACCAGGTATATTTTCTGATTGGAACATTTACGGGAAGAATAGGAGACCCTACCGGAAAATCTGAAACCAGGAAGATGCTTTCTGAAGAACAGGTAATGGAAAATATTAAGACATATCTGGATCAGGTAGCACTGATACTGGATCTTGACAAGATAAATGTAGTGTACAATGCTGACTGGCTTGAAAAACTTACATTGACAGATGTACTGAAATTATTATCAATGTTTACAGTATCTCAAATGATTTCAAGGGAAGATTTTGCGAAAAGGCTTTCTGAAAATAAACCTGTTTCTCTGATTGAGTTCATGTATCCTATCTTACAGGGATATGATTCGGTTGAGCTCTATGCAGATGTGGAACTTGGGGCAACTGAGCAGAAATTTAACTTGCTGAGAGGAAGGGACTTGCAGAAAAATTTTGGTCAGGAACAGCAGATATGTATGATTATGCCTATTCTTGAAGGTCTTGATGGGGTAGAAAAAATGAGTAAATCACTAAATAACTACATAGGTGTTAAAGATGTCCCTAACGATATGTTTGGAAAAATAATGTCAATTTCTGATGAACTGATGTACAACTATTATAAAATGATTACTGAAATTCCTTTGGAAGAAATTGAAAGAATAAAGGAAGATATAGAAAATGGAGTTCTTCATCCTATGGAAGCCAAAAAGCAGCTGGGAATGGAAGTTGTAAAAATTTATCATGGAAAAGATGCTTCAGCTGAAGCAAGAGAATGGTTTGAAAATGTTTTCAGTAAAAAAAATCTTGATGTGGATCTTCCTGAAGTTCAACTTGAATATAAGGAAATTGGGATAATAGATCTGCTTGTGAAGGAAACGGAACTTGTAAAAACAACAAGTGAAGCCAGAAGACTGGTGGAGCAGGGAGGATTTAAGATAAATGATGAACCTGTAAAGGATATAAGGGCAGTTGTTAATATTGAAAGTGGAATGATAATAAGGGCGGGAAAAAAGAAGATAGTGAAAGTTAAATAGGAGTATTACTGGATTAAAAGATTAATATCTTGTTCGAATAAAAAGACTTAATACTTAATTTTATTGCAAGGAGGAATAGAATGAGAGTTATTTTTGAAAGAAAAAGTACTAGGACTTTTTCAGATAGGAAAGTGGAAGAAGAAAAGGTTGAAAAATTACTAAGAGCCGCTATGGCAGCGCCATCTGCCGGAAATCAGCAACCTTGGGAATTTTATGTAGTAGAAGATAAGGATATGCTGGAGAAAATATCTAGTTCCAGTCCCTATGCCGGTCCTGCTAAAAATGCTCCTTTTGCAATTGTGGTCTGCTATAGAAAGAATGGAAAATTTCCTGAATGTATCCCTCTTGATTTGAGTGCTGTATCCCAAAATATACTGTTAGAGGTTGAATACTTAGGTCTTGGTGCTGTATGGCTTGCAGTTTATCCTTCAACAGACAGAATGGAAAAAATGAAGCATATTTTAGATTTGCCCAATGAATTAGAAGCATTTTCAATTATTCCCTGTGGATATGCTGCAATTATCAGAGAAAAAGTACAGGATAGATTTGATAAGGCAAGAATTCATTATTTAAAATAATTTTATAGCTATAAAAGGAGAAGCCGATGCTTCTCCTTTGTTTCCAGAATATATTATTTATGTATAAATGTTAAAATAAAAAATATTTCTAAGAAAAATATGCTATACTATTAAAGTAACTATTAATTATTATCGAAAGGGAGAAGAAAAAGTTGGTAAAAGAAAAATCGTTGGAAAAGAAACTGAACATGGAACTTCATAGTAAAATATTAGAAATTTACAGCATAGTGAAAGAAGATGCTAAAAAGGCAATAAAAGGTTATAAGAAAGCATGGAAGGGGAGTGAAAGGGAAGTTTTTGCAGAAATGTCCTTTTGTATCCTTACCCCGCAATCTAAAGCAAGGAATGCATGGAAGGCTATAACGGATCTGGTCGAAAACAATCTTCTGTATACAGGAACTCCTGAAGAAATAGCGGGATTTTTAAATATAGTCCGGTTTAAGAATAATAAGTCCAGATATCTTGTAGAATTAAGAAATCTGATGACAGTAGATGGAAAATTACAGCCTAAGAAAATATTGTCAGAGCAGGGGGATGTATTTCAGAAGAGGGCATGGATATTGAAAAATGTAAAGGGGATGGGGCTAAAGGAAGCAAATCATGTCCTCAGGAATCTCGGGTTCGGAGAAAATATCGCAATTCTAGACAGACATATTTTAAGGAATCTGGCAGAACTGAAAGTCATAGATGAAGTCCCCAAGTCTGTTAATGAGAAAAAATATTATGAGATAGAAGAAAAAATGAGAGAATATTCAAAATTTTCAGGAATAAATATGGATGAACTGGATTTAGTCTTATGGTATAAGGAAGCAGGAGAAATATTTAAATAATAAACACTTAAATTAAATTTTAAATTAATCTATATATTAATAAGCGAAAGTGGAGGAAAGAGAAATGAGTAAAGTAGTACAGTATGGTGGAGAAGACTTTGAAAAATCGACAGTATTGTCAGAAGGAATAACTTTAGTAGATTTTTATGCTGTCTGGTGTGGACCGTGTCAGATGTTAAATACAATTTTGGATGAGCTTTCTGAAAAGGCAGATTATAAAATTGTAAAAGTGGATACAGATGAATATAGTGAACTTCCGTCAAAATTTAAGATAAGGAGTCTTCCTACAATGATAATATTCAAGAATGGCCAACAGGTTGACCTGTTAACAGGATTCGTTGAAAAAAAGGAAATTGAGAAAAAGATAAAACAGTATAGATAAAAGAAAAAGTGTTATTTTTAAATAATAGCACTTTTGTCTTATTTAATAAAAAATAAAAAAATTAGAAAAAAGCATAAATAAGAGGAGATATAAGATTATGAAATATGTAGAAAATTTTGAAGAAAAACTGGACAGATATGCGGAAATAATAGTAAAAATAGGAGCAAATGTACAGAAAGGACAGAAAGTGTGGGTAAACTGTACAACAGGCTCATTACCCCTAGTATATAAGATAGTAGAAAAATCATATAAAATGGGTGCAAGTGATGTGAATGTAAAGTTGAATGATGACAGGCTGACGAGACTTCATGCTGAATACAAATCACTGGAAGTCTATTCTAGTATTCCAAAATGGGCAGTAGACGAAAGAAATGACTATCTGGATAATAATGTAGTATTTATACATATTTTGGGAAGTTCACCGAAACTGCTTGAAGGAATAGATTCTAAAAAATTAGGGGCATTTTCAAGGAATATGGGAGAAGCATTTAAATATTACCGTTTGAGGGTTATGAATGATATAAACTCATGGACTATTGCAAGTTATCCTTCAAAAGAATGGGCTAAATTAGTATTTCCTGATGAAACTGATGAAGAAAAAGCCCAGTCGAGACTATTTGAGGAGATACTGAAAACAGTAAGAGTTGACAAGGAGAATCCTGTGAAAGAATGGCAAGAACATAATAAGAAGCTTACAGAAAGGGCAGCCTATCTGACTGAAAAAAAATATGATGCACTACATTACAGATCTGAAGGTACAGATTTGCTCGTAGGACTTCCTGAAAATCATATATGGGTTGCGGCAGGCAGCAGAAATGAAAAGGGAATAAGTTTTATGCCTAATATGCCTACGGAAGAAGTTTTTACTGCTGGAGATAAATACAGGGTTGAAGGGTATGTTTCAAATAAGAAGCCACTGTCTTATCAGGGAAATGTGATTGATAATTTTAAGCTGATTTTTAAGGATGGAGCAGTTGTGGATTTTGAAGCAGAAGAAGGATATGATATTTTAAAAGAATTGCTTAATAATGATGAAGGTTCTAGAAGAATAGGAGAAGTAGCATTAGTTCCTTATGATTCACCTATTTCAAATTCAGGGCTTCTTTTTTATGAAACACTTTTTGATGAGAATGCTTCAAATCATCTGGCACTAGGTGCAGCCTATCCTACTAATGTTAAAAACGGTTCTAAGATGAATGAAGAGGAACTTGATAGAGCTCATGTCAATCAGTCTATTATTCATGTGGACTTTATGATAGGAGATGATGAGATGGATATCGATGGAATTACAGGAGATGGGAAAAGAGAGCCTGTATTTAGAAATGGTAATTGGGCATTTTAAGATTTAGTAATTAATTGTAAAAATTATAAAAACTGAATATTTTAAGTTAGTTCATATAAAATTATATAACAAAATTACTAGGAAATATTTAGAATTCGAAAATTTAATTTAAGAAAGGTGAAACTTATGAAAAATTATGTCAGGATAGATATGAATTATTTTATTATTACACAAAGAATAATAATAAATATTATAAAGAAATAAAATTGAATCGGATTTCTCCTAATTTATGGATTGGAACAATAAAAAAAAGTATAAATGAGAAAGAAATAAAAGAATCATATATAAAACCACATTTTCAGATTGATATTTTTAAGAACAATGAATTTAAAGTTATAAATGAAGTAGATGAAATAGATGATATTGGGGAAACAATGCCTTCACTTTATGCTATATACAATGATATCAGATCATTTTATTACTACTTGTCAGAAGCAGATATAAAAGATAAAAATGAAGATATTATTATTCGTGCAAAATATGGAGATGGGAAAAAATATCCAAATTATTTTGAAATAGAACTTGAAAGTAAAAATGAAAGAATAGGTGAGAGGTGTATTTTAAAAAAAAGGCTGTATAATATATATGGGGGTGAAAAAAGAAATAAAAAGATAGCATAGAT
>CAYYAV010000021.1:0-13559 GCA_964469865.1 uncultured Fusobacteriales bacterium
ATAAGGAGCTACCCGGGATATATAGATGAATATTATTTTTCTTAGGGGAGATATTCTAAATACTTTAGCCATTTCAAGTATATTTTCATCTACTTCATCCATTCCCTTTAATATATTTACATAGACAATAGGAAATGACATAAATATAGCAACCATTGTGGATAGACTTTCTACTTTTGCCCATATAAGGAACAGGATAATTACTGCAGCTGTAGGAACCGATCTTATTACAGATACAAGGGGATCAAGTAATATTCTTATCACTTTGAATCTGTATGACAGTGATGCTGACAATATTCCTATAAATATAGCTGAAAAGAAGCCCATCATTATACGGGAATAGGAAAATAACACCCTTTCCCAGAAAGGTTCCTGAAAGATAGAATATATAAGCTCACTCAGAACCTTTTGAGGAGAAGCCAAAATCATATCCTGATTTACTTTATTTGTAGCAAATTGCCATACTGCTATCCAGAATATTGTTGCCAGTATCTTCTCAAAAACTTTTTTCCTGTCTCCTATCATTTTTCTCCTTGCTATAAAATTTCTTTTATTTTCTTATTTATTTTGATTTACAAATTTTTTTAAATTATATCCTTTTTTTTATTTATTTTCAAGAGGTTTTATAATATAAAAAGAGGATTTTTTCCAGAATCTGATTTCATATAATACTATTTAAAATCCTGTCAAGAAAAATCCTCTTATTATTAACCTCATATTACTTATATTATTCTAAAACTGTTATTTCAGTGCTTTCTGTTTAAAATTCCCGTCATCATATATAATATATTTCCTATCCTGTAAGGCTCCAGGATTCAGATATGTCACTCCATCTTTTTCTAACCTCGTTTCACGGTGAGTATGTCCGAATATACAGATATCCACTCCTTCTTCCTTCGCCTTTTTTTCCAGCTCATTCAGAGTATTTTTTACCCCTTGATAGTGCCCATGAATCAGAAGAACTTTCTTTCCATCTATTTCAAACTTAAGTTCATCTTCAGTATTCTTATCATAGAAGTCTGTATTCCCTCTCACTATCTTAAAAGGTATATTTTCATAAACAAGGGACATATCCAATGCATCTGTACTATGATCACCTGCAAAGACAATCATTTCAGGTTTTTCCTTATTGATTACCTCCTCAAAATAGTTCAGCCTTCCGTGGCTATCTGAACAAATTAATACTTTCATTTCCAACTCCTTCTACTATACTATAAATATCGGCTTATCTAGCCCTTCAAGCAATTTTATTCCGAGTTTTCCTGTAATCCTTTCCACCATTACCGTGTATCTTAAGTCTCCCATAAGGATAAAATCATAATTATTGGATTCTTTCATGATAACTTTGAGAGGGTCTCCTTCTTTTTTTATTATATTATAATTTTTCCCGAATCTTTCCTGAAGATTGTCATCGCCTTCTATATTTACCCTTAAAACATCTATTTTCTGTTCATCAAACATGTAAAAGAACGTAAACAGGGTCTTATTGGCATTATATGCTCCGTCGTCTAACAGAAGCAACTTTTCAAGCTTAAATTCCTTTTTATTAGGAAGTATTATTAACGGCTTAAAATTACTTCTGAGAAGCTCTTTCAGATTCTGGGAGACCTTTTCATTCTTAACCACAGCCAGCAGATCATATTTTTTTAACTCTTCAAGGGTAATTTCCACTGTTTCTCCGTCCCTGGAAAAGACTCTGGAAAATTTCCCTCTGGTCTTCTCTTCAATATCCTTGAAATTCTTGTTTTCCAGTTCCTTATATTCCTTGAATGCATAACTGGATCCGAGATTTACTCCTACTCCCTCTATTGTTACTGGAAATATTTCATATTTCAGTATATCCTTTACATACATGGCATCTATTTCCACTTTATACTTTTTCTTAAATTCTGCTGCAAAATTTACAAGCGGTTCAATTTCATTTTCAGCAGTAATCAGGAATAAAGCTTTCTTCAATAACATATCAATCACATCCTTTTCCCCATCTGTCTATTATATTATACCCTGTTTTAATATAAACGGCAAAAAAGAATTATTTTATTCAGGCTTCTTATCCATATCTGTTTCTTCTGTTATTTTTACTGTAGATGCTACCTTTTCCTCATTCCTTACTTTCATTATCCTTACTCCTGAAGTCGCCCTTCCTATGACAGAAACCGAATCTACCTTTGTTCTTATAAGGGTTCCTTCTGATGTTATAAGCATTATCTCCGTCTTATCATCAACTATCTTGACATCAACTATCTTCCCAGTCTTATCATTGACCTTCAGGTTTATTATACCTTTTCCTCCTCTTGTCTGTACTTTATATTCCTTGAGGAAAGTTCTCTTTCCATATCCTTCTTCTGTTATAGTAAGAACGCTCAGTTTATCAAGAGATGCTTCCAGATTTATAATTGCAGCAGAAACTACATAGTCATTATCTCTTAGTGTTATTCCCTTAACTCCGGCGGCACTCCTTCCCATACTTCTTACATCTTCTTCTGAAAATCTTATTGCAAATCCTGCTCTTGTTGCCATAAATATTTCATCTTTACTATTTCCGCTTGTAAGACCTACATAAGTAAGTTCATCTTCTCCCTTTAATGTAAGTGCTCTTATCCCATTCCTGTTTATGCTGAAAAAAAGTCTGGCCTCTGTTTTCTTGACAACCCCCTCTTTCGTTATGAAGAAAAGTTCCCTCCTATCTTCATCGTGGTCACGGACTTTTATTATCGTACTTACCTTCTCGTCCTCAGAAAGCTTAATAAGATTGTTTATCAGCTTACCTCTGGCCTGTTTTCCTGTTTCAGGTATTTCATATACTTTCAAGGTAAAAACCTTGCCTTTTGTAGTAAAGATTAATAACGTATCCAGATTTCTGGCTATATACATATCCTTCACTACATCATCTTCTATCGTATTTGTGGCATTAACTCCTATTCCTCCCCTTCTCTGTGAATGATAGGTGTCTATTGCCATTCTTTTTACATATCCTTTATCTGTAAGTGTAACTACCACTTCTTCATCTTTTATAAGATCCTCTATTCCTATTTCTACTCTTGCTTCTTTTATTTCTGTTTTTCTTCTGTCACCAAAATCTTCCTTCAGTTTTATAACTTCTTCCTTTATTATCCTATATTTTTTTGTATCATCCATCAGTATAGACCTCAATTCTTCAATTAAGAGCATGAGTTCCCTGTATTCCTGATCAATCTTGTCTCTCTCAAGACCAGTAAGCCTTTGTAGCCTCATATCAAGGATAGCTCTTGCCTGTATCTCAGAAAAATCAAAATTTGATATAAGGAGGTCTTTTGCCTCGTTTGCATCTTTTGATCCTCTTATTATCCTTATGACTTCTTCTATATTATCCAGGGCTATCTTGAATCCTTCCAGTATATGGGCCCTGTTTTCTGCCTTATTAAGCTCAAACTGTACTCTTCTTGTAACAACTATATACCTATGTTCAAGATAGCTTTCAAGAATCTGTTTCAGGTTCAGAACCCTAGGTGTATTGTTTACAAGAGCCAGCATAATTATACCGAAGGTATTCTGAAGATCTGTATATTTATACAGGCTGTTTAATATAAGCTCATTTTCTTCCCCTTTTTTCAGTTCTATTACTATCCTTATCCCATCTCTGTCAGATTCATCTCTTAGATCTGATATTCCTGTTATTTTCTTATTTCTTACAAGATCTGCTATCTTTTCTATCAGTCTTGCTTTATTTACCTGATAAGGCAGTTCCGTCACTATGATAGACTCTTTTCCTGATTTGGAAGTTTCTATCTTTACCTTTCCAGCAACCCTTACTTTTCCCCTTCCTGTCCTATATGCATCTATTATTCCCTGTCTTCCATTTATTGTGGCACCTGTAGGAAAGTCAGGACCTTTTATATGATCCATAAGTTCGTCTATAGTTATTTCCCTGTTATCTATAAGTGCAACTATCCCGTCACACAGCTCGGACAGATTGTGCGGTGGAATATTAGTAGCCATCCCTACAGCTATTCCTGTTGCTCCATTTAGAAGAAGGTTTGGAAGTTTTGCAGGCAGTACGATAGGTTCATCAAGGCTTTCATCAAAATTTTTCCTGTAATCTATAGTATTCTTTCCTATATCAGCAAGGAGTTCTTCAGTAATTTTAGACATTCTTGCCTCAGTATACCTCATGGCGGCAGCTTCATCTCCATCTATGGAACCGAAATTTCCGTGTCCTTCTACAAGGCCATACCTCATATTAAAATCCTGAGCCATCCTTACCATGGCATTATACACTGCTGAATCTCCGTGAGGATGATATTTACCGAGGACATCCCCTACGATTCTTGCTGATTTCTTAAAAGGAGATTTATGTGTCATCCCCATTTCATTCATGGCAAAAAGTATCCTCCTGTGTACAGGCTTTAACCCATCCCTTACATCAGGAAGGGCCCTGCTTACTATGACACTCATGGAATAATCGAGATAAGAAGCTTTTATTTCATCTTCTATATATATATTGACTTCGTTTGACAAGTCCGTTTCCCTTATTCCTTCAACTATTATTTCCCTGTCATCATTTATATCCATTTCTTCTATTTCTTCTTTTTCATCATCATCTCTGAAATCATCAGACATCTTTACACCTCCATATCATCTCTTCCATTTCTAATATAGAAATGGAAAGAATCCTTTATCCAATCATTAAGATTAAATATCCAGATTTCTTACATAGTTTGCATTTTCTTCAATAAATTGCCGTCTAGGCTCTACCTTGTCTCCCATCAGGACATTGAACATCTTGTCTGCATAAGATGCATCTTCCATAGTCACTTTCAATAAAGTTCTTACCTCAGGATCCAATGTTGTTTCCCACAACTGTTCTGGATTCATTTCTCCCAGTCCCTTATACCTCTGTACATTATATTTTCTATTATCCTTCTCCAGGACATTCGTTATCTGTTTCAGCTGTTCATCAGAATAGGCATATTTTATGGCTTTCCCTGCCTGGATCTTGTATAATGGCGGCTGAGCTATATAGACATATCCTTCATTTATAAGCTCCCTTAAATGCCTGTAGAAGAATGTAAGCATAAGAGTCCTTATATGAGCACCGTCTACATCTGCATCAGTCATTATGACTATTTTATGATATCTCAGTTTTTCAATATTTATATCTTCTCCGAAACCGGCACCAAAGGCCGTTATCATATTTCTTATTTCTTCATTTTCAAGAGCTCTGTGAATACCTGATTTTTCAACATTCAGAATCTTACCTCTCAATGGAAGTATAGCCTGAAACCTCCTATCCCTTCCCATTTTTGCAGATCCTCCTGCAGAATTTCCTTCAACTATGAATATCTCAGATTCAGAAGGATCCTTAGAAGAACAGTCTGCCAACTTTCCGGGAAGAGACCCTACTTCTATAGTGTTCTTCCTTAAGACAAGCTCTCTTGCCTTTTTTGCCGCTTCCCTGGCTTTCTTTGAAAGAGTCATCTTTTCAATAATTCTTTCAGCTTCTTTTGGATGATCTTCCAGATAAAACTTTAAGTTATTTCCTACAATAGCTGAAACTATTCCTGTTACTTCACTGTTTCCAAGCTTTGTCTTCGTCTGTCCTTCAAACTGTGGTTCAGGAATCTTTACACTTATGACACATACAAGTCCCTCTCTTACATCTGATCCCTGAAAAGTTCCATCTTTTTCCTTTATTATGTTCATCTGCTTAGCTATATCATTTATGGTTCTCGTAAGCGCTGTCCTGAATCCACTGACATGAGTTCCCCCTTCATGGGTATTTATATTGTTTACAAACGAGTATACATTTTCCCTCTGGGAAATAGTATAAGTCATGGCTATTTCCACTTCGACAAACTTAGCAGCCCTTGTTTTTATTGTAACTGTACCGTCATCTTCTACCGTTTCTACTTCTTTTGCTTCTTCTACCTGATAAGTATCTGTCATATATATGACATCTTCTACTACCTTACTCTCATCAGCCATTTCATTTAGGAAGTCTACTATTCCTCCTTCAAAGAGAAATTCATCCTTTTTCAAGTTTTCCTTATTCCTCTCATCTATTAAAGTTATTTTCAGGCCCTTATTAAGATATGCCAGTTCCTTTAATCTTGACTCCAGAATAGAATAATCATACACCGTTGTTTCAAATATTTCATCATCTGCCTTGAACCTTATAATCGTTCCATGAAGTTCAGCAGGAGCTTCTCCTATTTTCAATGCCTCACTGGTAGGAATGCCTCTGGAAAAGGTCTGTCTTATTACCTGACCATCCCTTGTTACAGTAGCTTCTACCCATTCTGAAAGAGCATTAACTACTGAAATTCCAACTCCATGTAATCCTCCTGATACTTTATAGTTATCATTATCAAACTTACCTCCGGCATGAAGTACTGTCATGACAACTTCAAGGGTTGATTTACCTGTCTTATGCATATCAACAGGTATTCCCCGTCCGTTATCCTGTACTTCTATTATATTTTCTTCCTGTATTCTTACTACTATGTTATCACACACTCCTGCCAAAGCTTCATCTACACTGTTGTCCACTATTTCCCATACCAGATGATGCAGTCCCCTTGAAGAAGTGGATCCTATATACATTCCCGGTCTTTTCCTTACAGCTTCAAGTCCTTCCAATACTGTAATACTTTCAGCTCCATAATTATTTGACATCTTATCCTCCATTTTTTTACTGTTTTTTTCTCTTAAATAGCTTCTTTACTGCCCTTCTTATATTATGTATCTTATCCTTATATTTATGTTTTCTTGTATAATAATAAAGCATTATAAATATCTCATTATAAGATTTTTCCTTATATAGCCTGGAATACTCCAGAGTAAATTTTCCTATATATTTCCTATTTTCCATCATTCTCGACATATTCTTCATTCTTTTTCTGAAACCAAGCTTTTTATGAAAGCTCATCCTATTCAGGTCTATCAGATAAAATCTGTAATCTCCTTCATCTATCTTCTTTATCAGTACATTTCCTGGAGAATAGTCATCGAATTTTACTCCATTTTCATGCAGCCTAAAAGTATATCCGGCAAATCCCCTTATTATCTCATCCCTGTTCTTTTCTATTTCAACTTTTATCCTTTCAGGCATATCATCATCCCATAAAAGTTCACGGCATGTAAAATCATAATCTATATTTTCACATACATAGAAACTTCTCTCCGTTTTTTCATCATCTACATACAGTTCATCAAAAAAGGCTATAGGTTCAGGAGTCTCTATACCCTTTTCAAGTAGCTTAACAGCATATCTATAGGATCTCTCCGCTTTTGAACCATTCCTAATCCTATAGATAAGTCTTGTAAGAAATCCTTTCTTTTTAAATTTCTTTACATTCAGTTCTTTTTCATGCCCATTTTTTACTATTCGAAATTTCTTTATCTTATTCCTTTCTCCATCTGCAACTTTTATTCCCGAATTATCAAAATTTTTTAGAATACTGGTTATTTCTTCCTTGTCATATCCCTCTATTATTTCATACTTTCCCTTTTTTAACATTTTTAAGCCTCTTTTTATTTTTTATCTTTTCATCAGTACATCATAGTATTTTATCATATTTTTTATTTTTTTTCAAACGTTAAAACAAATATTAAAAACAGCTATAATAGCTGTTTTTATTCATTTTGATTATTCTTTTTCCATTTTTTTAAGATATCTTCTCTTTATATTCCTGATACGTTTTTTAGCTTCCTTTATAATCTCCTTGTCATCGGTATATTCAGAAGCTTTGTCTATAAATTCTATTGCTTCATCATATTTATGCTGTTTTTCCAATGTAAATGAAGCATTAAAATAATGATGCCTGTTCTCAGGCTCAAGCATTATGAGCTTATCGCATACCTTCTTTGCCCTTTCATAATCTTTCATATAGGAAGCATATTTTCCTTCAAGGTTTAAGGAAGCAACTCTTGGAAAGTTACTGTTAGAATAGTTTATAAGCAGAAGTTCCACATCATCATATCTTTTTTCCTTTATAAGGATATCATAGAACTTATCATATACAAATGATACGGGAATAAAATCCGATGTTATGGATATATTGTAATATTCTATAGCTTTTTCTACATTTCCAATTGAATAATAAGCATCTGCTATCTTCATATATATGTGATAGTCTTCTACAGCTTCCATTTCCTTCAGCTTTTCATAAATCTCCATAGCCTTATCGAATTCCCTCATCCTTATAAAGCATTCTGCTTTATCAAAATATCCATCAGGATTTTTAACATCCATTTCTATAGCAATATCTATCATCTCATGAGCCTTATTATAATATTTAAGGTCCATATAGCAGATACCCATATTTAGGTAGACATGATAGCTTTTTTCCTTTTCTATATATTTTTCATAGTAGGTCAGGGCTTTCCTGTTCCTCCGCATTTCCTGATACAGGTACCCCATAGTAAATATAACTTCAAGAGTATCACTGTTATTCTTATATGCTTTTTCACAGTATTTAAGAGCCCTTTCATAATCCTCCACAGTGGAGTATATCCTTGAAAGCATCAGCAGGGCCCTCATATTGTTACTGTCTATTTCCAGGACAGTTTCAAGATAAACAGCAGCATCATATAAATTATCCTCTTCAAATGATAAAAATGCCTCTTTCAATAATTCTTCTATTTTCATATCCATTACCTAGAACACTATGCTATTTACCAGATTTTCATATTCATCTGCTCTCATCTTAAGAGCCCTGTTCGTATATGAAGTTATATAGATATATTCCTTAGTAAATATCATTGTTCTTTTTCCTTTCTCTTCTGAAGATAAATCCAGTATCTTTCTTTTCCCCGAATTCATTAGATTCTTGTTGGAAGAACTTAACATGAAATCGTTATAGTCTATCAGTATTTCTACTTCTATTAAATTTATAAATATGTTATTTTCTATATAAAGATACATTTTTCTTCCTTCTTTATCTATTTTTTCTAAATTTCATATCATTTTTAATTTTTCTTATAAGTTTCTTCCTTTCATTCAGGAAGATACTCATTTCCTCTGTTCCTATTTTATAATCAATATATTCCTTTATTAAAATTTCCAGCTCAACTTTAAATTCATTTCTTATTTCAGTACTATAGTCTTCATTCATGACTATGTCTATATCTGTTTTTTCACATAAATAAAGAATATCGTTGTATGTCCGCTGGGCTAACAAGTCCCTTACCTTATAATAAGTATATTCATCCGTTCCTGCAAGGACTGCCGCCTTTTTTTCACCTATAAAAGGATTTTTCATTATTATTTCTGACATCATTTCCATTTTTAGAGTCTCTTCCTTTCCATGGCATTCAGGACATATCCGGTCATCACTTACAGGATAATAAATTGACCCGCATTTTCCACACTTCCTATATCCCTTTTTAAGCATATATTTATCCTTCTTTATCCTGTTCAGAGCAATTTCTTTCAGTCTTCCGGAAAATTCACTGTATCTGCTTTCAATCTTACTTATACTTTCTTCTATGGCTTCAATTTCCTGGGAAGAAATCTCCAGTCTGTTTATTTCATCTTCTTCACTTTTTTCTTCTTTTCTATTTTCCAATACTTTTCTTCCATATTTCTCTTTTCTTATCCTTTCATTCTCTATAAGGTCGTCTGTTATACCTCTCCTTATGCTCCTGTTTTTTTTCCTTATATCCAGACTTTCTATAATAATTCTGCCTAAATACTTGTTAGATTTAGCTATAATTATATCTTGAGCAGTAATCATAAAATGATAGATGGATGCATCATTCACATCTATAACAAGCACTCCATCTCTAAGCTGTACCGGGACAGTATTTTCTCCTATTCTTTCTCCTGTTACTGCTATCCACTCTTTTTTAAGCCTCCACAGGTTGTATCCCTCGCTCCTGAAGATATTTCTATTTTCTTTTATTTCCATTATTATATTTTTAGTACTTTTAAATCCCCTGCTCATCCCTTGACCACTTTTCCTTTATCAATTACAATTATTTTCCCGTCTATATTCAGATTCTCTGTAGAAGTTATGAAACATTGTATCTTTTTATTCAAAAAATATTCAAGTATGCTGTTCTTTCGTATTTCATCAAAATACGAAGAAATATCATCCATTATAAATAAAGGATATTCATTTTTCTCTTTAAAAAGTATATCTATTTCAGATACTTTGAGTGCAAAAATTATGGATTTCTTTTCTCCCTGGGAAGAGTATGCCCTTGCATTTTTTCCGTTCAGCTCAAATATAAAATCATCTTTCTGCGGTCCAAGAAGACTGTATCCTATTACCTTTTCCCTTTCCATTTTCTTCTGACATTGTTCCTCAAACCTTTTTTTTAGTTCTTCTGGAGATTTTTTTTCTATATTTCCTAAGAAACAGTCATATTTCAGTCTAAGTTCTGATTTCTGGTCAAACAGTTTCCTATAATTAAGATTTAACAATATAGATATATTTTTTATAAATTCTTTCCTATAGAGAATTATATTTATCCCTTCTTCTATAAATTTTTCATTATATATATCATATATTTCTTCCCCTGTCTTCCTTTCTTTTATCATCCTGTTTCTTACTTTAAGTACCTTCTCAAATTCTACTATTGCCCTCAGATAGTCTTTTTTAGCCTGTGAAATCTCATAATTAAAGAAGTTTCTCCTCACTCCGGGATTCCCTGTTATAAGTTCAATATCTTCAGGTATAAATGATATTATATTTATAAGCCCTACATAATCTATATACCTGTTCTTATTCCTGTTAATATAAAAATCCTTCCTGTCTTCATTTACATCTATGGCCACCGTACTTTCGGTTTCATATCTTCCAGTATATTTTCCGAAAACTGTAACCCTGTTCCTGTTATATCTGAAAAGCTCCTTTATCTTCTTGGTCCTGAAACTTTTTCCGGTTGCTAAAAAATGAACAGCTTCAATAAACGATGTCTTTCCCTGTCCATTTTTACCATATATTAAATTAAAATTTCTGTCCAGTTCTATTTTCCTGTCTTCAAGACCTCTAAAATTATTATAGCTTATCTGGTTTAAATACATATATATACCCTTATTGAAATTATTATCTTAATCTTACAGTTATCTTTTCTCCATTAAATTCTACAGTATCTCCGGGATATATTTTCTTTCCACGCCTTGTCTCCGTTTCACCGTTTACCTTTACCTGACCGTCCAGTATATACATTTTTGCTTCTACTCCTGAACTTGTAAAATTTGCCCATTTTAAGAGCTGATCCAGTTTTATGAATTCAGTATCTATAATTACCATTTCAATTTCTTCTGAAAAATTTCCCATTCCTATCATCCTTTTTTATATGTATTAGTTACTGCGTTATCCTCTGTTTCATCCGGTCTATTTCATTCTTGAATACAGTTTCATCTTCTATCTTTCCTTCTATCTTTCTTATACTGCTTATAACTGTACTGTGGTCCCTTCCTCCGAAAAGCCCACCTATCGTAGTAAGATTCAGGTCAAGTATATCCTTAAGAAGATACATGGCTATCTGCCTTGCATTTACTATATCTGCCTGTTTCTTTTTTGATTTCATGTCAGAAATTTCTATACTGTATTCTACAGAAACTATATCTATTATCTTTTCAGCTGTTATCTTTGCCTTCTGACTCTTCATCCTGTTTGAAAGTTCAATTTGAGCCTGCTGGAGAGTAACTCTTTCATTTAGGAGGCTTGCCCTTGCTATAAGAGTAGTCAGGACTCCTTCAAGCTCCCTTACATTTGAACTTACTGTATCGGCTATATATTCCAGTATATTCTTATCAATTATTATCTTATTCTCCTTGGAGAAATTCTGTAAAATAGCCATTCTTGTTTCATAGCCCGGTCTCTGCATCTCTAGAGAAAAACCTTGTACAAACCTTGTTTCCAGCCTTTCTGAAAGATTCTTTATATCCTTTGGGTACCTGTCACTTATCATTATTATCTGTTTTCCCGATTCCTGAAGCTTATTGAAAGTATGAAAGAATTCTTCCTGTACCTTCCCTTCTCCCTGTGCAAATATCTTCTCAAAAAACTGTATGTCATCCAGAAGAAGTACATCAAGGCTTCTGAAACTGTCTCTGAACTCTTCTATCCTGTGTTCCCTGAGAACCCTATAATATTCATTTGAAAATTCTTCAGACGTAATATAGTATACTTTCTTATCAGGTCTCCTCTCAATTATTGCATTACCTACAGCCTGCATAAGATGTGTTTTCCCTAATCCTGAACTTCCATATATAAATAAAGGGTTATATGCAGGTTCATTTTTTTCAGATACTGAATTTACCACTGCTACACAAGCTTCAAATGCCAGCTTACTGTTATCACCTATAACAAAATTATCAAGCCTGTTCTTAGGATTAAGACCCGTCTTTATTTTATTCTTGTATTCCTGTATTTTATATGTTTCAGAATAAAAAGGTTCAGCTACCTTCGTAAGCTCAAATACTGCATCAATGCTTTCATCATATATTATTTCTCCTGCATCTTCTATCTTCTTCCTATATTTTTCTATACCGGCCTTGACAAGGCTATTCTTACATGTCAATGTCAATGTCTTATCTGAAAAATCTGATGCTTCTACATTTCTGAAATACATATTATAGTCATTTTCACTTACACTATCTTTACATATTTTCTGAATTTTTTTCCATAGCTTTGAAGCCCTTTCTTCCATCTGTCCTACTCCTTAAACTTTTACTGTTAGTACTATGAATATATCATAAAAGAATTAAATAATCAAGGATAGCACCTCAAGAATGAGAAAATGTTTTCCACACCGTTTTCCACAAATACATACCAAAAGAATCAGCACATATAATAACTTTTCCACAAATCCACATTAATTTCCACATTCTACACAAATACATATTTTTCTATATTATTTTTTTTTTTCCACATTTCAAATTTTTATGTTACTAAAATGTTATTAAAATGTCTCTTACTTTTTTTCCACATTCTCTCAAAACTTTTCCACTATATTTTTAAGGCTCAGAGCCAATAAAGAACTATATTCCACAAAATAACATACTATAATAATAATAATAAATAATGTAATTATATAATAATATTATTATTATAATCAGAAACATTAAAAAGTATTTAATAAAATATTCCTTGACTTTTTCAAAAAATTTGTATATTATATGATGTACAGACTTTGAAAATAAAAGATATTCAGTTATAATAAAAAGAGAAAGGAAACAGTAATGACTAAAAGAACATACCAGCCAAATAAAAGAAAAAGAAAAAAAGATCATGGTTTTAGATCAAGAATGAAGACAAAAAGCGGAAGAAATGTATTAAAAAGAAGAAGAGATAAAGGCAGATCAAAATTATCAGCATAACCCGGTGAATACAACTATACACCGGGTTTTTAACAATAGCCAATGAAGAACAGGATGAATAAAAAATGGAAACTGTGAAGATAAATAAAATCAAGAAAAATAATGATTTTAATCTGATATATAACAATTCCAGGAAAATATACACAAGGTATGCCATCATATTTATGAAGGAAAACAAGAATAAAAACCGGAGATTCGGTTTTGTTGCAAGTAAGAAAACAGGAAATTCAGTAAAAAGGAACAG
>CAYYAV010000022.1:0-13394 GCA_964469865.1 uncultured Fusobacteriales bacterium
CTTTTATCCATACAATATTTGGTGTATGTGAAGAATACCCTCTCTGGTCTTGCAGATTTAAGGAATATAGAAAAGTCCTGAAAGTTTGGAAAGAATTTTTAAATCTTCCTAGAAAAGAACAGACTAAGTTGGAAGTAAAAATTTAAAATTATTGGAATAAGAACAGAAACATATTTATTAATAAGAAAAAATTCAGAAAGGTTAATAGGTAATATGGTTTCTGTTTTTTTATTTTTCTAATTATATAAAGAAATTTAGAAACTATATTTTAAAATCTATTAAATCAGTATTTCTATAATGTTTATGAAAAAAAATTTCTAATATAAGATATTATTTGGAATTAAGTTTAAAAATTTTTTAAATAAGTTAAAAAAGATAAAATATGACATAATCAGCTAAAATAATGTATACAACAAATTATAAAAACTTAGTTAAAAAAGTAAATGAAAAGTTAATAAAAGGGATATTGAAAAGAATAAAAAGTTGGGTATATTTAAAATAAGAAAAGGATGATGAAAAATGCAGAATAACAGAAATAGCCTGATTAAAAAATTAAACAGCACAGATTATCAAATATTGGAGAAGATACTGAAAAATTCCAGAATATCCCGGACTGACCTGTCGTGTCAGATGGAACTTACACCCGCAGCAATTTCTAAAGTCATAAAAAAACTTATAAATGGTAATTTGATAATAGAAAAGAATATACTATCTTCTACTGGGGGGAGACCAAGGACATCTCTAAAGATTAATAAGGACTATAAGAAAATCATAGGGATAAATCTTGGTGTAGGATTTATAAGAATAGCGATTAGTAATTTAGCCGGAGAGATTTTAGGAATAGAGGAAAGGAAATTTTCCTTTAAGACTCAGGAGAAAGTATTAAGACTGCTGGATGAAGAATTAGAACATATTCTAGGAAAATATGAAAGAAAAGATATTATTGCAATCGGACTTGCTACTCATGGATTAGTAGATAAGGAGAAAGGGACGGTTATATTGTCTCCTCATTTTAAGTGGAAAAATCTTGAAATAAGGAAATCCCTTGAAAAAAAATATGGACTTCCTGTAGTAGTTGAAAATGATGTGAGAGCAATGCTTATAGCAGAACACTATTATGGATGTGCAAGAAATATGAAAAACTTTATGCTCCTCTATATAAGAAGAGGAGTAGGAGCTGCCATATTCCTTAACGGAAAAATATTTGAAGGAAGTAACTGCGGTGCGGGGGAAATAGGACATTTCATAGTTAAGGAAAATTCTAATATACAATGTAGATGTGGTAAATATGGATGTCTGGAAACAGAATATTCGGAACAGGCTATAATGGATAAAGTATCATGGCTTATGGAAGAAAAGGAGAACAAAAGGGTTAATCTTACTATAGAAACAGTCTATGATATGGCAAAAAAAAGACAAGAACCATATTATTCAATAATAAAGGAAACCTCTCTTGAAATTGGAAAAGTTGTGGGAAATATTCTTAACATACTGGATTTAAATGATATAGTTGTTTCCGGAAATATTACAGATACAGGAAATTTGTTTTCAAGTTACTTTAAAAAAGGAATTGATAGAATGCTTTTGGAAGACTTCAGTAAAAAAATAAATATAAAATTTTCAGAATTAGGAGACCAGATAGGAATTTATGGAGCTATTTCATTAATAATAGATAATCTGTTTATAGGAGAAAAATTGTTGAGATTTTAAAAGAAGGAATAATAAATCATTTATAAAAAATAGAATATAGAGGTGAAATCATGAAAAAAGTTTTATTGGCACTGATTACAGTGATTATGCTACTGGCATGTGGAGGACAGAAGGAAGAGAAAAAGGAAGGTGGAACAGCGACACCGGAATCTAAAAAAATTAAAGTAGGTGTCACTATCTACAAATATGATGATAATTTCATGGCTACTTTAAGAAAGGACATGGAAACTTTTGCGAAAGAAAAGGGAAATGTCGAGTTAATCATGAATGACTCTCAGAACAGCCAGGCAACTCAAAATGAACAGGTAGACGCACTATTGTCAAAAGGTGTGGATGTACTGGCTATTAATCTGGTAGATCCGGCAGCAAGCCAGACAATTATTGACAAGGCAAAATCAGCAAATATACCTGTAATCTTTTTTAACAGAGATCCTGGAACAGAAGTATTAAAATCATATGAAAAAGCTTACTATGTAGGAACAAAACCGGAAGAGTCAGGAGTTATTCAAGGACAGCTCATTGAAAAGAATTGGAAGGCAGACCCAAAACAGGATTTAAATGGTGACGGAGTTCTTCAATATGTACTGTTAAAAGGTGAACCTGGACATCCAGATGCTGAAGCAAGAACAACTTTTGTAATCAAGGAATTAAACGATAAAGGCATTAAGACAGAGAAATTACAGGAAGATACAGCTATGTGGGATGCAGCTCAAGCAAAAGACAAGATGGATGCATGGCTGGCAGGACCTAATGCAGGGAAAATAGAAATAGTTATCGCAAATAATGATGGAATGGTTCTAGGAGCACTGGAATCCTTGAAGGCACATCAAAAGAAATTACCTATTTATGGAGTAGATGCATTACAGGAAATATTGACATTGGTTGAATCGGGAGAAGTATCAGGGACAGTATTAAACGATGGAACAAACCAGGCTAAAGCAGTTTTAGACCTATCAGTAAATTTAGGAGAAGGAAAAGATCCACTTGACGGAACACAGTGGAAATTTGAGGAAAAAGCGGTTAGAGTTCCTTATGTTGGTGTTGATAAAGAAAATGTAGCTCAGTTTAAAAAATAATTAGAAGTAATAATTTATAACTAACTGGATGGATTTTAAGATACCGCAAGTAAGAAATAGCTTATTTGCGGTATTTTTTAAGAGAGGGATAAAATGGTGAATTCTAAAAATCATGAATATATTTTAACAATGGAAGGGATAAGTAAAGAATTTCCCGGTGTAAAAGCATTGGATGATGTCCATTTAAAAATAAGACCTAATAGTGTTCATGCATTAATGGGGGAGAATGGAGCAGGAAAGTCAACTTTAATGAAGTGCCTTTTCGGTATATATAAAAAAGACAGTGGAAAGATATGTCTTGAAGGAGAGGAAATACAGTTTAGGAATTCTAAGGAAGCGTTGGAAAAAGGAGTTTCAATGGTTCATCAGGAACTGAATCAAGTTGTGCAGCGTAATGTAATGGACAATATCTGGCTTGGAAGGTATCCTAAAAAAGGGCTGTTTGTAGATGAAGAAAAAATGTATAAAGATACAATGGGAATATTTGAAAAACTGGAAATAAATATAGATCCCAGATCAAAGGTAAACAGGCTTTCAGTATCTCAGATGCAGATGTTAGAAATAGCTAAGGCAATTTCCTATGATTCTAAAGTACTTATCCTGGACGAACCTACATCATCCTTGACAGAAAATGAAGTTGAGCATCTATTTAGGATAATAAGAAAATTAAAGGGAAGTGGAATAGGGGTTGTATATATATCCCATAAAATGGAAGAAATAACAGCAATATGTGATGAAATTACGATATTGAGAGATGGAAAATGGGTAGTTACCGAAAAGGTAAAAAATTTGGATACGGACCGGATTATTAATCTCATGGTAGGAAGAGACCTTACAAACAGGTTCCCTGAAAAAACCAATAAGCCTTCTGAAGTTATAATGGAAGTAGAAAGTCTTACAGCAAAAAAGGAAAAATCTATAGAAGATGTATCCTTTTCCCTTCGTAAAGGAGAAATACTGGGTATTGCAGGGCTTGTAGGTTCTAAAAGAACAGATGTTGTGGAAACTATTTTTGGAGTTATGGAGAAAAAATCAGGAAGAATAAAGATACATGGAAAAGAAGTAAGTATAAGAAATCCTAAAGAGGCAACAGATAACGGACTTGCACTTATTACGGAAGAAAGAAGGGCCACAGGGATATTCTCAATGCTGGATATAAGATTTAATTCAATAATTTCCAATACAAAAGGATATAAAGCAGTATTAGGGCTTCTTGATGATAGGAAAATAGCTGAAGATACAAGATGGGTCATAGACAGTATGAGAGTAAAGACGCCATCCCAGAAAACTCATATAGGAAGCCTGTCCGGGGGAAATCAGCAGAAAGTAATAATAGGAAGATGGCTACTTACAGAGCCTGAGATCCTTCTGATGGATGAGCCTACAAGAGGGATAGATGTAGGAGCAAAATTTGAAATATATCAGTTGATGATAAATCTTGCAGAGAGGGATAAGGGGATCATAATGATTTCATCTGAAATGCCTGAATTATTGGGAATTACTGATAGGATACTGGTTATGAGCAATGGAAGAGTAGCCGGAATAGTGAATACATCAGAGACATCTCAAGAAGAAATATTAAAATTGACAGCAAAGTATTTATAGAAGGAGGAAAAATGGCAGAAAAATTATTAAGTGATAATAAAAAGTCAGAGAATATTATAAAAGGTAATAAAAAAAGTTTAAATCTTAAGAGCATCATATTAAATGGAGGGATATACCTTGTCCTTATTTTACTTCTGGTAGCTATAATATTAAAAGATCCTTCTTTTATAAGGTTGAGGAATATGCAGAACATACTTACACAGTCTTCTGTCAGAATAATAATAGCCTTAGGAGTAGCGGGACTCATAGTAACTCAAGGAACTGACCTGTCCGTTGGAAGACAGGTTGGACTGTCTGCTCTGGTATCTGCAACTTTGCTACAGTCAGTTACAAATGTTAATAAGGTATTTAAAGGACTGCCTACATTACCGACACCGGTAGTCCTATTGCTGGTTATTATAATAGGAGCAGTTATAGGATTAATAACAGGAATTATTGTAGCAAAACTAAATGTAGTTCCTTTTGTTGCCACGATGGGTTCTATGGTCATAGTATATGGCATGAATTCTCTTTATTATGATTTTATAGGGGCTGCTCCGGTAGCAGGTTTTGATAAGAAATATTCCGATCTGGCTCAAGGGTATGTAGGGATTGGTAGTTTTAAGCTGCCTTTTCTTATAATATATGCGGTATTGGCAATTATATCTATGTGGACATTATGGAATAAGACAGTGTTTGGGAAAAATCTGTTCGCTGTGGGAGGAAATCCTGAGGCAGCGAGGGTGTCAGGGGTAAATGTGGCAAAAACAATTCTCATTGTTTATACTCTATCAGGAATTATGTACTCTATAGGAGGATTTTTAGAGGCTGCACGTATAGGATCTGCAACAAATAACCTTGGAAATATGTATGAAATGGATGCTATAGCGGCCTGTGTTGTAGGAGGAGTTTCCTTCAGTGGAGGTGTAGGGAAAATATCAGGAGTAGTAGCAGGGGTAATTATATTTACACTTATTAACTATGGACTTACTTATATTGGAGTAAATCCTTATTGGCAGTATATTATAAAGGGTATTATAATTATAACAGCAGTTGCTATTGATGTTCTGAAATATAGAAAATCAAGTTAAATAAAGTCAGGGACTCATTCTTATATATGGGAGTCTTTGAAATAATGTCAGGAGGATTTTATGGAAAAGCTTAAAGAGAAATTTATGGAAAGATTTGGAATAGAACATGGAAAAGAATTTTTTTCTCCTGGAAGAGTGAACCTGATAGGGGAACACACTGACTATAATGGAGGAAATGTATTTCCGTGTGCAATAGATAAAGGGACTTTTGCTCTGGTAAAAAAAAGGGAAGATAATAAGTTCAGAATGTATTCTGAGAATTTTGAACATCTCGGAGTAGTAGAATTTTATTTGGAAAAGCTTGAAAACGAAAAAGAACATGACTGGGCTAACTATCCTAAAGGAGTAATAAAGATGTTTCTGGATGGGGGATACAGGATAGACAGAGGATTTGATGTGTTATTTCATGGGAATATACCTAATGGAGCAGGACTGTCTTCATCGGCATCCATAGAAATAGCTACTGCTATAATATTGAAAGATCTTTTTCAACTGGATATTGAAATGACTGAAATGATTAAGCTATGTCAAAAGGCGGAAAATCTGTTTATTGGAGTAAATTCAGGAATAATGGATCAGTTTGCTGTCGGAATGGGGAAAAAGGATCATGCCATACTACTTGACTGTAATACATTGAAATATGAATATGTTCCTGTAATACTAAAGGAAGAAGTAATTGTAATATCAAATACAAATAAAAGAAGGGGACTTGCTGATTCAAAATATAATGAAAGAAGAGAGGAATGTGAGAAAGCTCTTTCAGAACTTCAGGAAAAACTCAAAATAAATGCTCTCGGAGAATTGACAATAGAAGAATTTGAAGAAAATAAGAATCTTATAAAAGATGAAGTGAGGCGGAAAAGGGCAAAACATGCAGTGTATGAAAATCAGAGAACATTAAAAGCACAAAAGGAACTATCAGATGGGAACCTTTCTGAATTTGGGAAATTAATGAATCAGTCTCATGAATCACTAAGGGATGACTATG
Source organism: uncultured Fusobacteriales bacterium (assembly GCA_964469865.1). GTDB lineage: Bacteria > Fusobacteriota > Fusobacteriia > Fusobacteriales > Leptotrichiaceae > JAGOWQ01. The sequence continues at coordinate 6,450 of CAYYAV010000022.1, forward strand.
AAGTTACGGGAATAGAGCTTGATACATTGGTAGAAATTGCCCGGGAACAAGAAGGAGTTATCGGATCAAGGATGACGGGAGCCGGTTTTGGAGGATGTACTGTCAGCATCGTAAGAACAGATAAAGTTGAAAGTTTTATAAAAAATGTCGGGGAAAAATATAAAGAAAAAATAGGATACGATGCTGATTTTTATATAGTGGAGGTAAGTGAAGGAGCAAGAATATTATGATTAGCATTGAAAAAGAGCTATTTGGAAAATATAAAGCTCATGAAATCCATAAATATAAGATAAGAAATGATAGTTCTTTTCAGGTAAATGTCCTGAATTATGGAGGTATCATAACAGAAATATATGCTAAGGACAGAGAAGGAAACTTAAAAAATACCGTATTAGGATACAAAGATTTTGAAAAATATATAGAAAATAGTGCTTATCCAGGAATGATTATAGGAAGAAGTGCAGGAAGGATAGAAAATGCACAGTTTGAAATAGATGGAATAAACTATATATTAGATAAGAATAATGGAGAGAACAGCTTGCATGGTGGTCAGAAAGGATTTAATACAAGAATATTTAATGTAGAAATACTGGAAACGGGAATAGAACTTTCATATAAGAGTCCTCATATGGAAGGGGGTTATCCAGGAAATCTTCAAGTGAAAGTAAGATATATAGTAACAGAAGGAAATGCTCTGATAATAGAATATGAAGGATATAGTGACAGAAAAACCTATATTAATATGACTAACCACAGTTATTTCAATCTTTCTGGAAATTTATGGGAAAATGGTGATGAACAGATCCTGACAGTTAAATCTGATTATGTATGTGAACTGGCAGAAGGATTAATCCCTACCGGGAAATTTCTTAATGTATCTGAAAAGGAGAATGATATATTTGATTTTAGAAAAGGCAGGAAAATAAGGGAAGGGATAAAGAAAGGACAGAAAAGTAAAAACTATCAGTTCCAAATAACCAGAGCATATGATCACCCTTTCAAGCTAAGATGGAAAGGAATAAAGGAGGAACCTCAGATAAGGCTGCAGTCCTTTTATAGCGGAATAGAACTTAATATATATACTACAGAAAGCACAGCAGTTATTTATACGGGGAATTATCTTGACGATGTAGTAAGGTTTGACAGTTATGACGAAAGAAAAGGAAACTTGGAAACAGAAGAAAAAAATACAAGATATCTGGGAGTAGCGATAGAAACACAGGATTATCCTAATGGAGTAAATGAAAAAAAATTTGAGAGTAGGATACTTGAAAAAGGAGAGAATTATTATAGTAAAACTATTTTTTTATTTTCAAACTGTTAAGGAAACTATATTAAAATTTTAGTATATTAAAAAAAATTGTGGTATAATTTATTAGAAATAGAATATTAGACAGGGAAAACATGCTGAAAGGAGAAGATAATGAATATATTGGTAATAGGAGGTGCAGGATATATAGGTTCACATACTGTAAATCTGCTTAAAAAAAGTGGCTATACACCGATAATTTATGATAATCTGTCAAAGGGATATAGAGAAACAGCTGAAATATTAGATGTGAAATTTATAGAAGGAGATCTTGGAGACAGAAATAAACTGAAAGAAATATTTGAACAGGAGGAAATATCAGCAGTAATGCATTTTGCAGCATTTATAGAAGTAGGAGAGTCGGTAATAAAGCCTTCAGAATACTATGATAATAATGTATCAAAGGTTATAAAGCTATTGGATCAGATGGTTGAATCTAATATAAAAAAATTCATATTTAGTTCGACAGCGGCAACTTTTGGAGAACCTGTAAAAGAAAAAATAGATGAGACGCATTCACAGATTCCTATAAATCCTTATGGAAAAACTAAATTTATGATTGAAAATATACTGGAAGACTATGATAATGCTTATGGATTGAAGAGTGTGATATTACGATATTTTAACGCAAGTGGGAGTGATCCAGAAGGGTTAATAGGAGAGAGCCATGTTCCGGAGACTCACCTGATACCCTTAATACTACAGGCAGCAAGTGGAAAAAGAGAATCTATAAGGATATTTGGAGATGACTATAATACAAAAGATGGCACATGCATAAGGGATTTTGTTCATGTCTATGATCTGGCAAAGGCACATATTCTAGGTATGGAAAAGATGTTCAAGGAGAAAAGGAGCTTGAACTATAACCTTGGAAGTGGAGAGGGTTATTCGGTAAAAGAAGTAATAGATAAAGTAAAAGAAATAACAGGAAAAGAATTTAAAGTCGAAATAGTGGATAAAAGAGCAGGAGATCCTGGGGTTCTTGTAGCAGATTCTAAAAAGGCAAAAAAAGAACTCGGGTGGAGCCCTGAATATTCACTGGCAGATATAATAGAATCAGCATGGAAATGGGAACTTGACAGGAAATATTAAATCTAAATTCAGACAGGGAGTGGATAAAAATGGATATATGCATAGAAGTAGAGAAACTTATGGAATATTCTGTAAAAAATGGGTTTGTAGAAGAGGAAGACAGGATACTTATTACAAATTTTATACTGGAATGTATAGATTTAGACACTTATAGAGAATTTTCCCCTGAAGAAAAGGAAAATATAAGAAAAGATACGGAAGATGTAAGATATCCTGCACAGATACTTAACAATATTGTTACTTGGGCTGCTGAAAATGGAAAACTGAAAAATAGCACAGTAACATTTCAGGATCTGCTGAATTCAAAAATAATGGGTCAGATTATACCGAGGACATCAGAAGTAAGGAAAAAGTTCTGGGATGAATACGATAATTATGGAAGAGACAGAGCTACAAAATATTTTTATGATTTATCAAAAAAGAGTAATTATATAAGAACTGACAGGATAGCCAAAAATATTCACTGGAGTCATGAAAGTAAATATGGAGATCTGGAAATTACAGTAAATTTATCAAAACCGGAAAAAGATCCAAAGGAAATAGCTATGGCAAAAGATGTTATTACGGGAAGTTATCCGAAAGGGCTTCTGGCAAAAGAAAATGAAGGTTATATGGGAAGAATGGATCATCCTGGAAGACAGAACCATAGGCTTATAGAAATTGATCTAGATAATGAGAAATGGTACTTCCAGTATTCTCCATATACATATTATAATGAACACTCCATAGTATTTTCAGATGTCGTCCGTCCAATGAAGATAGATAAGAAGGCCTTTATAAGGTTAATGGACTTTGTTGAGAAGTTTCCGCATTATTTTATAGGATCTAATGCCGACTTACCAATAGTAGGAGGTTCGATATTAAGCCATGACCATTTTCAGGCAGGAAGACATGAATTTCCTATGGAAAAGGCGAAAATAAAGGAAAAGATTGAATTTAAGGACTATGAAGATATAGAAGCAGGTATAGTAGACTGGCCTATGTCTGTAATAAGAATTCGTGGAGAAAAGGACAGGATAGCCGAACTCTCAGATAAGATACTGCAGACATGGATAGATTACAATGCTGAGAAACTCGATATTTATTCCAATACAAAAGGGGAACGGCATAATACTGTGACACCAATAGCCAGATTTAAAAATGGAAAATATGAAATGGATCTTGTGCTAAGAAATAATCTGACAAATAAGAATCATCCGCTGGGAATATTCCATCCTCATGAACGACATCACAATATAAAAAAGGAAAATATAGGTCTGATTGAAGTTATGGGACTTGCTATACTTCCTGGAAGATTGAAGGATGAAATGTCAAGAATAAGGGAAATTATTTCTGAATATAGAAAAAATGAAAGATTTAAAGAAGACAGAGACTATGCATCTCTTTATGAGTTTATGAAAAAGGACAGTACTCTGAATAAGCATGCAGAATGGTTGAAATATTATATAGAAAATAAGAAAATAGGAAGCCTTATTGAAAAAAATATAGATGAATTCCTAAGAAATGCTATAGGTGAAACCTTCGTTAAAGTTCTGGAAAACTGTGGTGTATTTAAAAATAATGAAGACGGAGAGAAAGGATTCAGAAAATTTATAAATAAAATAAATGAATAGATAATAGAGAAAAGAGAATAGAACTGCTATTTTAAGAGAGCTATTTTCTTTTTTCTTTATATTTTAACTAATTTAATGTATAATAAGCATAAGTCAGATAAAAAGGTGATTGATTATGAAAGAGAATATAGATATAGATGAATTAATAAAAGAAAAATTGAAGATAGCAGAGAAAAATGATAAAACAGCTATGAATGACCTGGGAATACTGTACATGGAAATGGGAAACTACAGCGAAGCTCAGAAATGGTATTTTAAAGCTGTAGAAAATGGGAACACATTAGCCATGATGAATCTGGGAATAATGTATCATAAGATTGGAAAGGAAGATATGGCAGAAAAATGCTATGTGGAAATGGTAGGGCTCAACAATATAGATGCCATAAATAACCTGGCTTTGCTTTATAAAAATCAAGGGAAATATGACAAAGCAGAAGAACTGTATCTGAAAGCACTTGAACTCGGATATGAATATGCCTGCTATAATCTGGGAAGCTTCCATGAATTAATGGGAGATATGGAAAAAGCCAGAAAATATTATCTGGAAGGAGTAAAAAATAATGATGAATATTCTATGAATAATCTGGCAATCCTTTATTTCAAGGATAGGAAATATGAAAAGGCAGAAAGGATGTACCAGAAGGCCATAGATAGAAATCATGTAGGAGCAATGAACAATCTGGGATATCTCTATTTTATAACAGGAAGCTATGAAATGGCAGAAGCATTGTATTATCAGGCTATTGACTGTGGTTATAGTGGAGCTATATATAATATGGGAGAATTATATGAGACATTGGAGAAGTTTGATGAAGCAAAGAATTGGTATGAAAGGGCAAGAGATGAGGCGGGGATTCCTGTAGATGATAAATTAAGAAATATAGAAGTAAAAAAAGGGATATTATATTAGAAAGAAATATGCATAAGTGTAGGAAAATACTATAGGAAAGGATGGATATATAAAGTGTTGTATTTTGGAAATGATTATGTTAAAGGAGCTCATAAAGATATATTAGAAGCTATATTAAGGACAAATGATGAAGAATTGGGGGGATATGGGACCGATAAGTACACAGAAAGCGCTAAAAATAAAATAAGGCAGGCATGTAAAAAAGAAAAAGCTGATGTTTTCCTGTTAGTAGGAGGAACCCAGACTAATGCCATAGTGATAAATTCACTATTAAAATCATATGAAGGGGTTATTGCTGCAGATACCGGGCATATAAGCCTGCATGAAGCTGGGGCAATAGAATTTACAGGACATAAAGTATTGACATTGCCTAATCATGAAGGGAAGATAGATGCTGGAGAATTAAGAAATTATCTCTCTACATATCACAGTGATAAAAATAATGAACATATGGTGTATCCGGCAATGGTCTATATTTCACATCCGACAGAATATGGAACATTATATACGAAAAATGAAATATCCAAAATTTCAGAAATATGTAAAGAATATAGGATACCGTTATTTCTTGATGGGGCAAGACTTGGATACGGACTGGCGTCTAAAGAAAGTGACATGGATCTGCCTTTTATAGCAGAAGTGTGTGATGTATTCTATATAGGTGGAACAAAAATAGGTGCAATGTTTGGAGAAGCAGTAATTTTTTCTGAAGGAAATGCCCCTGCAAGATATGTTTCAATTATAAAGAATCAAGGAGGGTTACTGGCAAAAGGAAGGTTCCTTGGTATACAGTTTGATACATTATTTTCAGATAATCTTTATTTTAGAATAAGCGGTCATGCAATTAAAATGGCCGAACTTATGAAAAAAGGGCTTAAAGATAAAGGATATAAGTTCTTTCTGGATTCACCTACAAACCAGCAGTTTATTATAATTGATAATGGCAAGATGGAAAAAATTTCAAATAAGGTAAATTTTTCATTCTGGGAAAAGTATGATGAAACAAGCACTGTTATAAGATTAGCAACAAGCTGGTCAACAACAGAAGAAGAAGTCGAAAAGCTGATAGAGCTTCTTTAAATATATTAGTAGACAAAAAACGGAGGGATGAAATGAAATATAGAATGATAGCAACAGATATGGATGGAACGCTGCTGAATGATGAGCATGAACTAACAGAAGGAGACATTCAATCCATAGTGGATATTCAGAAAAAAGGTATAAGATTCGTTCTTGCAAGTGGAAGACCCAGCTTTGCCATGATTAAACAGGCAAAACAGCTGAAAATGGATAAATATAAAGGATGTATACTGGCTTTTAATGGAGGAGAACTGATAGATATGTCTACAGGGAGAGTAATATTCAATGAAGGGCTGGATATGAATGATATAGAAATTATATATAATGCTTCGGTAAAGACAGGAGTTCCCATAGTGCTGTATGCAGGAGATACTGTTTATGCTACTGAAGATACTGAATTTACAAGGTATGAAGCAGATCAGTGTGATATGAAATTTGAGAAATTTGATACACCTGGAGAGCTTGTAAAAATGGGAATAATTACAACTACAAAGTGTATGTTTGTAGGAAATCCTGAAAAAATAAAAGAAGCTGAAGAATATATGAAGGAAAAGCATGGAAAAGATTATTTTATTGCCATATCAAAGCCTATTTTTCTTGAAGTTGCCAATAAAAATGTAAATAAAGGGAAAACTTTGAAAAAGCTAGGAGAAATTGAAAACATAAGCACAGAAGAAATGATAGCAGTAGGAGACAGTGGGAATGACATTCCTTTACTGGAAATTGTAGGAATGCCTGTAGCAGTAGAAAATGCAATTCCTGAAATAAAATCTATTGCAAAATTCCAGTCAGTAAATAATAATGAAGATGCTCTTAAAACTGTTATAGAGAGATTTTTTTAAAGAATAAGTAAAAAAAAAGAAAAAGAGTTTTATCTCTTTTTTTTTATAAAAAATATGGTAAAATAATATAGGAAATAAAAAAAGCCAAAAGGCTTTCTT
>CAYYAV010000023.1:0-10142 GCA_964469865.1 uncultured Fusobacteriales bacterium
TACCATCTTAAATGCAAGCAACCCTATTATCCATGGCATTAAGTAAATAAGACCTATATACTTTTTCTGTATTTTCATTTCCGCCTCCGTTTTATTTTGTTATCGAAGCTAAAATCACATTACCTTCTGTTACAAATTTATTTGCAGCCTGTTCTGCAGTTACTTTCTTATATGCCAGTTCTTCAAATGTAGTATTATATAATTCCTTAAACTTGCTGTGCTCTACAAGAGTTGAAAGTCCGAACCCTTTCTTAGCTGACATTTCAAGATACCCCTCATACCCTATACCTTTTAACATATCATTTTCCTTTAATACTTTTTCTGCTGCCGTACTTAACGGTATACCTCTTGATAATCCTAATATTTTTACCGCTTCAGGGTCATTAAGCATGAAATCTATAAACTTAGCTGCCATTTCCGCATTCTTACTCTTCTTATTAATTGCAAATCCCATTGTTACTTTTACTAAAGCTGCATTCTGTTTTGCCGCATTTTCAAGTGTAGGATAAGTAGCCAATACTAACTTCTGTCCGTCTGCCAATGTTCCCTGGTATTTTGCCACTGAACTGTCCCATTCGTATATTCCTGCATATTTTCCATTAATCCAGTTAACATCTTCATTTAATGCAACATTTCCTGCTCCTAGTTTCACATCAAGGGGAACAAGTACATGTTCATCAACCAGTCTCTGATAGAATTTTATTCCATCAAGTATTTCAGCTTCTGTATACCCTATCTGCCTGTTTTCATTTATAAATGGTTTTCCAGTTTTCTGTTCAAGATAATAAAGCATTATCTGGAAAGCATACTCAGCATTTGCCTGCATTGGATAGTAGTCGTTACCAAGTTTCTCCTTGAACACCTTTCCAGCTTCAAATACTTCATTCCAAGTCTTTGGAATTTCTATTCCGGCTTTTTTAAATGTATCCGCATTATAATAGAATTCCTTTGCAGTTATTCCTATTGGAACCATATTCAGTTTTCCGTTTACTGTTGTCTTTGCCAGCTCATCTTTAGAAAAATTATCAAGATGCAGTACATCCTTAAATGAATTCAAGTCGTAGAATCCATTTCCATCTTTTGAAAACGCATCCAGCCAGTTATGGTTTACCTGAATTACATCTGCTGCAGTTCCCCCTGCCATCTGTGTCGTTATTTTTTCATAATGTCCTGACCATCCGGAATATTCTGGTTTAATCTTTACTCCGGGGTTCTTTTCCTCAAAGAGTTTGATTGCCTGAAGGGTTTTTTCATGTCTTTCATCACCACCCCACCATGAAAATCTCAATGTTATTTCCTTTCCTTCCTTACTTTCTTCCTTTTTCCCTCCACAGCTTAACACCAGTAATAAAATTCCGAATATTAACGCTAATTTTTTCATAGATTTCTCCTCCAATATATTTTATTTATTTTTTGCAATAATTTCGCTATATGCCATAAGGAATGCTCCCACTCCCTTATAGTCGTTAGGGATTATCCTTTCCGAATAGTAATATTCCTCCGTTCCATCCCTGTATGGAGTATTCCCCAGTCCTGCTACTCCGCAGATATTATCAAGGTATATTTCTCCGTCTTTTTCTTTCAGATAATTTTTCTCTATCTCATCGAATCCCTTTTCAGCTTTTTCTATATAATCTTTTTTCAATACTCCAAGCCTGCATCCTTTTAAGACTGAATATATTATCATAAGGCTTCCTGATGTTTCCAGGTAATTTTTTGGATTATCCTTCTTATCTATTACCTGATACCACAGTCCGCTTTTTTCATCCTGAAATCTCATAAGTGCATCTACAGCCTCAGAAAATATTTTTTCCAGCCTTCTTCTATTTTCATTTATACCCAGCTTTTCTATTACATCTATTAAAGCCATTACATACCACCCCATTGCTCTTGACCAGAAATTCCCTGATCTTCCGGTGATGCCATCTGCCCATTTTTCTTTTCTGGATTCATCGTATCCATGATAATATAGTCCTGTTTCCGGATCTTTCATATTCTTCTCCACATTTACGAACTGCAGGAATATATCCTTCAGATTATTATTTTCATCAAACCTCTTTTCGTATTCCGTATAAAAAGGTAGTGCCATATATAATCCGTCCAGCCACACCTGATCAGGATATATTTTCTTATGCCAGAAACTCTGCTCCCTGTTCCTCGGATGAGTCCTTAACTGATCATAGGATTCTTCTATGGCCTTTCTGTACTTTTCTTCCTCTGTTTCATCATACAGTGTGTATAGTACCCTTCCTGAACAGATATTATCAATATTGTATTCCTTTATACTGAAATTCTTTATAGTCCCGTCATCATTGAGCCTTTTATCAATATTTCCCTTTATAAAGTTATAATATTTCCTATCCCCGGTTACATTGTATAGATCTTCCATCCCTATATAGATACATCCATCTTCATAGTTCCAGCTTTCCTTATAGAATTTAAATTCCTTCATAATCTGGTCTATAAATTTTTCTATTTTTTGAGACATTTTACCTCCTTTGATATATTTAGTAATATATTATAAATTTATTCAAAAAAATATACATTAAATGCATATCTTTAATTTTTAACCTACTAAATTTAAGCTTCCTATACTTAAAAGAAAATTTATTTTAGAATTTTCAATATGTTCACTAAGGCTCTTTATGGCAAGTTCTTCTTCTCTATCTCTTATCGCATAGAGAATCCTGAGATGCTCTTCAGTAGCACTCAATCTTCTACTGTCCTCCTGGCTTGATATATTCCTGAGTCTTTGATTGTGCTCATAGACATTATTCATAAGGTTGATGAAGTATTTATTGTTTGATGATTCCAGCAGATAGTAATGAAGCTTATTATCATATTTATCTAAATTTATGTTATCGATTTCTATACTGCTATCCCTATAACTTTCGAATATCCTTATAAATTCTTCTATCTTCTCCTTTTCAAGATTCTGAAATGCCAGTTTCAGTATAATAGGTTCTATGACTTCCCTTACACGAAAGATATCATTAATATCTTTCAATGTTATTTCTTTCACAAAAATTCCTTTCCGCGGAATTATGTTTAACCAGTCCTCCTCCTTTAGGGCATTTACTGCTTCCCTTACAGGGGTTCGGCTAATTTTAAGTTTCTGGGCTATGACAATTTCCTCTAATTTCTGATTAGGATAAAATTCCCCTGAAATAATCTTTTCTTTTATGTACTTATATGCTTTCAGTTTAAAATTCCTGCTTTCCATGTATATACTCCTAATATATTTAGTAATATATTTTACCTCGTTTTTTATTTTTGTCAATAGCCTTATTATTTTTTTAACTTTATTTAATCTCTGTTTAATATCAATTTCTGGCATTTAATTTCTATATTACCCTGTATCTCCTCCATTTTCCGCTTTTAAACCTAAATACAAAAAATGCTGATCTTGCTATCCAGTCCACTGCCATAGCCACCCACACACCTTTTACCCCATAATCCATTACTATTCCCAGTAGATATGAAAATCCCAGTCTAAATGCAAACATTGAAAATACCCCTACATACATCGTATATCTTACATCCCCAGCTGCCCTTATGGCATTAGCCAGTCCAAATGAAGTAGGGTGCAGCAGTACTATCATTGAATTATGGAATATCACAAGGAAATAGCATAACTTCACAGCTTCATCCGATAGCTTGTATAACGAAAATATAAACGGTAGAGATATGAGTGTAATCATATGCAGAAGCATTGTAATCAGATAACCCCACTTCATAAGCTTTTTCACATAGTAATATACCTGTCCGTATCTTCTGGCTCCTACGCACTGGCCTACAACCGTTACTATTCCGAGATTAATAGCATTGACACCTATCACTGCTATATGTATGATACTTCCGGACACGCCGTTTGCTGCTATCTGGACAGTTCCAAACAGGGACACTATACTTGCAGTAAGAATTTTTCCTAACTGGAACAGTCCGTTTTCCATTCCGCTGGGAATTGCTATTTTCAATATCCTTATTATCGAATCCTTATCTATATCCATTATAGCTTTTCTGTCCAGAAATACCATATTTCTTCTATCAAGAAGCATAAAAAAAATTATTCCGGCTGATACTATACGTGAAATCAAGGTTGGAACTGCTACACCCATGATACCGGCTTTCAGCACGAACACTCCTATAAAGTTTCCTAGAATATTTATAATATTGCCTAGGAAAGAAATCTTCATCGTTATCTCTGTTTCTCCCATAGCCCTGAACAGTGCTACTCCTGAATTATAAATGCCTAGAAAGGGATAGCTCAGTATACAGATAGTAAAGTATGTTACTGCAGCCGACATTACCTCTGTTTCTATTTTACCAAAAAAGAGTCTTAATATGGATTTGTGAAAAATTAGACATATTATAGTAATAACTAATGAAATTATGGAAGCTATGTTGACGAGCTGCCCTGACACAGATACGGACTTTTCCCTGTTCCCATCTCCGATATACTGAGATACCACAATCGTTCCTCCTGCACATACAGCAGATAGAATCATTATTATCAGTGTATTTATCATATCAACCAGGGCTACTCCGGATACAGCTGCCTCCCCTGCATGTGATACCATTATAGAATCTGCTATCCCTACCGACATGACCAGTATCTGCTCAACTGCAAGTGGAACTATCAAATTTTTCAGTTCTTTTTCTGAAAATAGATATTTTTCTTTCATTTTATTGCATGCATCATTATTTATAATAATGTCTCTCCTTTATGTTGAATATTTTTCTATTTCAAACAATATTAATATATTTAGTAATATATTATTTAATAAAATTATACAACGTTTTTTTCTTTTGTCAATAATTTTTAAAAAATTGGCAGTATCGTTCGGATTTTTCATGTTTATATAGCAAATAATGTTGTAAACCATGTGATTATATGTTAATATATCCTATATCTAATATTAAATATATCTGGAGGAATTTTTAGTTATGAAGAAGAGTACATTAGTTGATTCTACTACAGATAAAATTATTGACTATATAAATAACAACAGCCTCAAAATAGGTGATAAGCTACCCAATGAATTTCAACTAGCTAGCTTGCTGAATGTCGGACGCAGTACACTAAGGGAGTCAATAAAAGCTCTAAGCTCAAGAAATATTATCGAAGTAAGAAGGGGAGACGGAACGTATATTAGTGAGAAAAAAGGAATTTCCGAAGATCCTTTAGGATTTTCACTGATAAAAGATCGGTTAAAACTTACCAGGGACCTTTTTGATATAAGGTTTATCATTGAACCTCACGTAGCTTCGCTAGCAGCTAAGAATATTGCTGAAAGAGATTTAGTAAAATTAGAAAAACTCTGCAATGAAGTCGAAGAGAAGATTATGAATAATGATGAAACCCATCCTGAATCAGATAAGGTGTTCCACGAACTCATTGCTAAATCCAGCGGAAATACCGCCTTATATCACCTGATTCCCGTAATACACGAATCAATAAATATGTATAATGAATTTACTTCCGACATTGTTAAAAATGAAACTATAGAATCACACAGGGAAATATTTTCAGCTATTAAAAGCAGAAATCCGTCTGCCGCCTTTGATGCCATGCTTATCCATATTGCAAATAATAGGAAGCGTTTGCCATCGACAAGATAATCTTAACTGATAGCACTAAATCTTATAATTTCATATAAATTTATTTGTGCACAAGATTATATTATTTCTTAAGGGTATTTATTAAAACTGAATTTTAATAAATACCTTCTTTATTTTTAATTACAATTTAATGTATAGGGCTGTTGACAATACTAATATTTGAAGGTATAATTAAACATCAGATGTATTTGAGGTGATTATTATGAAAACTTCTTTCCGTTGGTTCGGTCCTCATGACCCTATCCCGCTGGGAAATATACGGCAAATCCCTAATATGTATTCAATTGTATCAGCAATTTACAATATACCTGTTGGAGACATATGGCCAAAACAGGAGATAAAAAAACTTAAAGAACAGATAGAAAATTCAGGATTAAAATTTGAAGTAGTTGAAAGTCTTCCGGTTCATGAGGAAATTAAATCAGGAGGGTTAAACCGCGATAAATACATAGAAAATTTCAAAACAAACATCAGACATTTATCAGAATATGGAGTAAAAGTCGTGTGTTATAACTTTATGCCGGTATTCGACTGGACCAGAACAGATCTTTTCTTTAAAAACAATGATAATTCTACATCTCTCGCTTTAGACTACGAAAAGATAAAAAATATAAATCCTGTCACTGATGATATTTCGTTACCAGGATGGAATGTTTCATATAAGAAGGAAGACTTGCAGAACCTGTTTCGGGAATATAGAAATATTACTGAAAACAGGTTATGGGATAACCTATATTATTTTTTAAAAAAAATTATTCCTGTTGCAATTGAAAATAACATCAAAATGGCTATTCATCCGGATGATCCTCCTTACAATATTTTTGGACTTCCAAGAATTATTAAAAATATCCGGTCTTATGAAAAATTATTCTCCTTATATGAAAACCCTATAAATGGTGTTACTTTCTGTTCCGGTTCTTTAGCTGCCACATCTGGCAATGATATATATGAAATTTTGGATTACTGTTTAAAAAATAAAAGAGTGCATTTCACACATATCAGAAATATAAGGCTTCATGGAAATGGCAGTTTTGAAGAAACAGCCCATTTTTCTGAATATGGCAGCATTGATATAGTAAGAATAATGAAATTATTGCATAAATATAATTTTACCGGATATCTTAGACCCGATCATGGCAGGATGATATGGAATGAAACTGGAAAACCCGGTTACGGATTATATGATAGAGCCCTTGGAATCAGTTATATAAATGGTATTTGGGAAACTTTAAATAAATTAGAAGGAGATGTTCATTATGGGAAATAAAAAATTTTTGGAATCAATGGCTGATGTACTGGGAGTCTTTGCAATAAAGATAAACAATTTACGTTATATTAAGGTTATTAAAAATGCATTTGCAGCATTAATCCCTGTAATTATAACAGGTGCTTTCGGTACTCTTTTCTCTGCAATGGTCTTTGATAGTACTAATGGTCTTGCTAAAATTCCAGGGTTAGGGTTTTTAGCTTCTTTAAAACCTATCTCTTCAGCTGTAAGTTATGTCACTTTAAGCTTTCTTACTATTTATGCAGTATTCCTAATTGGTATAGAACTGGCAAAGCTTAATAGGAAAGAAGGCGTCTTTCCAGGTATAATTGCTGTTATGTCTTATTTATCTGTCAATCCGACTACGTTCCCGTTCACACAGGGGGAAACTGTTATTGCTATTCCGAATGTTCTAGCTAAACAGTATACAGATACAAAAGGTCTATTTCTAGGCATGTTTATTGCTATTGTTTCAATAGAACTTTACTGCCTGCTGGAAAGGCAGGAAAAATTGCAGATCAAGATGCCTGATACAGTCCCGTCAAATGTTGCAAGAAGTTTTTCTTCTTTAATTCCTACTATATTGACTGTCAGTATTATATCAAGTACAGCTTTTCTCATAAAATCCCTGACAGGAATGGAATTATATGATATTATATATAACTCTGTTCAAAAACCTTTGGAAAATGTTGTCCAAGGGCTTCCAGGAATCTTATTGCTTATGTTCGTGGCACAGGTTTTCTGGGTAATAGGTATTCATGGGAATCAGATGATAAAGCCTATCAGGGAACCTTTACTTTTAGCAGCAATAGCAGTTAATACGGAAGCTTTTAATGCCGGAAAAGAAATACCCAATATTATAACAATGCCTTTCTGGGATATGTATATGAGCATGGGGGGGTCTGGAGTTACTATTGGACTTCTTATAGCTATTTATCTTGTCGGTAAAAGAAAAGATATGAAAGAAATAGCTAAATTGTCTACTGCTCCAGGTATATTTAATATTAATGAGCCCGTTATTTTTGGAATGCCGGTCATGTTAAATCCTATTTTAGCGATACCTTTTATTATTACACCTTTAATCACAGGAACCATTGGATATATTGCTACTTTAACAGGTTTTGCAGGAAAGGCAGTTGTCATGGTTCCATGGCCTATGCCGCCTATAATAAATGCCTGGCTTGCTACTGCCGGAAATTTAGGAGCCGTTATCACACAAATAATATGTATTATAGCTTCTGTACTAATATATCTGCCATTTGTTAAAATATCTAATAATCAGAAATTATCAGAAGAATAGACTATAGGAAGGTGAAACAGAATGGAAATAGAAATTCCTAAAAATTTTATACTAGGCGCTGCTGCTTCAGCTTGGCAGACTGAGGGATGGAATGGAAAAAAAGATGGGCAGGATTCCTTTCTTGACTGCTGGTTTAAGAACGAATATTTCGTATGGCATAATGGGCTAGGTCCTGATATTGCTACAAATTTTATTGAAAAATATAATGAAGATATTAATCTAATGAGAGAAATCAGTTTAACTCATTATAGGACATCAATCAACTGGGCGAGATTTTTTACCGATTATGAAAACTTTATAGTTGATGAGGAGTATGCAGGACATATTGACAATGTTATAGATTCTCTTATAGAATCAGGTATAGCTCCTATGCTATGTCTGGAACATTATGAAGTCCCGGAATTTATCTTAAATAAATATGACGGCTGGACCTCCAGAAAGGTAGTAGATCTGTATACCGGATATGCAAAAATCGCCTTTAACCGTTATGGGGATAGGGTTAAATACTGGTTTACATTTAATGAACCTATTGTGCCTCAAACAAGATGTTATCTGGATGCTATAAGATATCCTCATGAACAGGATACTAAAAAATGGATGACATGGAACTATCATAAGGCCCTTGCCACTGCCTATGCAGTAAAATTATTTCATGAACTTGGTATAGAAGGATCTATAGGATGTATTTTAAATCCTGAAATGGTCTATCCACGTTCCTCTTCTGAAGCGGACATAAAAGCTTCAGAAATTTATGATCTATTTTTTAATAAAGTTTTCTTCGATCCATTAATTTTAGGCGAGTATTCCCCCAAATTAATTGAACTATGTAAAAAACATGATATAATGTTTGAAATTTCTAAAGAAGATATGGATATTATAAAAAACAATACTGTTGACTTTCTTGGTATTAATCAGTATTATCCAAAAAGAATTAAAGCTCCTAGATACGAATGGAATAAAAATACTCCATTCCACCCGGAAATGTACTATGAAAATTTTGATTTGCCGGGAAGAAGAATGAACAGTTCAAGGGGCTGGGAAATATATCCTAAAATCATGTACGATATGGCAATGTATATCAAAAATAATTACGGAAATATTCCCTGGCTGATTACAGAAAACGGAATGGGAAAAGAAAATGAAAAAGCCTATAGAAATAAAGAAGGAGTTATAGAAGACAGCTATAGGATCGATTTTATCGGTTCCCATCTCTTTTATCTTCTCAAGGCTGTCAGTGAAGGGGCCAATTGTTTCGGATATATGCTATGGGCATTTACTGACTGTGTATCTCCAATGAATGCCTTTAAAAACCGTTATGGACTTGTCAGCATTGATTTAGAAAATAATCTTTCACGTTCATTAAAAATGTCCGCTTTCTGGTATAAAAGAATAATTACTGACAGGATATTGGAAATAAAAGATTCTATAATTTATTGAACATTATATTTATAAGTTTTTCTCATGCCCTACAAATTAATTCCATATATAAGTATTCCAAAATTTTTATTATAAAAATAGAAATATTAAAATTTGCAGAATTTAAAATTCTGCAAATTTTTAATATCTTATAATTAATAGGATTCACAATAAAATTCCCTTACTCAGAATATATTAATCCACACTTTCCAGTTCAAACCAGAACAGGCTTCCGGTGCCGTCACTTTCTACACCGAAATGTGCATTATGGGAAGTCAGTATTTCCCTTGCAATGGAAAGTCCAAGACCTGATATATTATTCTTCATGTTTCTTGAAGTGTAATATCTATCCCATATATCTGCTATTTCTTCCTCCTTAATCCCTTGTCCATAATCTTTTACTTCAAACCTGATATTATTTTCTATTTTTCTTAGGTATATATCAATTTTTCTATTATTTCCAGTATGATTAACTGCATTATCCATAAAATTCTGAATTACACGCTCAATATATTTTTCATTTCCTCTAATCCATAA
>CAYYAV010000023.1:10152-13108 GCA_964469865.1 uncultured Fusobacteriales bacterium
CCATAAATCCGGTTCTATGGTCTTTTTTATTATATATCCGTGTCCTGCATAAAAAGTTTCAAATATTCTCAATACATTTTTGACAATACTACTGATATCAGCTTTATCCATTGTTAAATTCCGGGCTACAGACTGCATGGAGGAATATTCCAGTATTTCATTTACCAGTGCTGTTAAACGATCTGTTTCATGTATAATAATCGTTAAATCCTGATTCCGCCTTTCCTCGTCATTCCACGATATTTCCCGTATCATCTCTGAATATCCTCTTATCATGGTAAGCGGGGTACGTAAGTCATGGGAAATCCCAGCTAACAGCTCACGGCGTAATTTCTCAAGTTTTTCCAGAGAAAAAGCCATTTCCTTTAATGTGTCTGAAAGTTCGTCCAATTCTGTACAGAAGCCTTTTTCAAATTCTTTAGGAAATTTTCCTTTTGATATTTTTTCAGCCTGCTTTAAAATATTATATACCGGTTTTTCAAATTTATGGGAGATAAAGTATGAAAAAATAGAAGCCAGTATTAAGGAAAGGGCTGATACCCATAAAAGCTGTACCTGTAGAATCCTTGTAGTCATATTTCCTGCATCCAGTGATGTATGGATATATAGGATCCCCTTTTCAATTATTTTTCCAGACAGGTTTATATTTGTAATTTTCTGACCATAAATATAGGATGAGCCGTTTCCAAGGGAATATCCCATATATTCTGCTTCAGAGTTGACAAATTGGCTGATTTTTTCTGCATTGCTTGATAACAGTTTTTTTACTGCTCCTATTTCCCATCCCATCATACTGCTGCTTGTCGCATTGCTGTTGGAAAAATGCGGGCTATTTAAATTATATTTTTTTTCTTCCTTATTTTTGCTGCCGTCATATAAATTTCTATATTCATTCACACCATAAAGGACATTTCCGCTATAATCCGTAATAAAAATAAATATAGAATTCTTTTCCGCAGTTTCATCAACAATATTTTGAAAATTTTCCTTATTGGAATCTTCTGCTAAACTGTTTACAGTTTTTTTTATATTTGAAACAGTCATGGTATTATAAAAATTCTGTAAAAATATAATCTGAAAAAACCATAGTATAATAAAAATTCCTAAAGAAAATAAAATAAACCAGAACCATAATTTTATTCCAAAAGATTTAATCCTGTTCTTCAAACTTATACCCCATTCCCCTTAATGTAACAATGTAACTGCGATATTTCCCAAGTTTATTACGCAACAGCTTCACCTGCCAGTCAACTGTCCTGTCCTCTCCAAAGTAGTCATAACCCCATACTGCATTAATTATTTTTTCCCTAGAAAGTGCAATTCCTTCGTTTTCAGCAAAATACAGGAGTAATTCATATTCCTTTGCCGTAAGTTCCACTTTTACATTGTCTACATAGACGTTTCTCCCTAGTTTATCAATTCTAATTCCTTTTAATTTTATGTCTGTCTTCTTCTTTTCTTTAGTATTTCTGGAAACAACTGCTTTTATTCTTGCCATTAGTTCTTTCGGAGAAAAAGGTTTAACCACATAATCATCAATTCCAAGTTCAAACCCCATAAGCTTGTCATATTCTTCACCTAATGCAGAGAGCATAATAATGGGAATATCTCTTTCCGACAAGATTTCCTTGCAGGCTGTATAGCCGTCCATATCAGGCATCATAATATCCATGACGATAATGTCATAATTATTTTCTTTACATAGCTTCACCGCTTCCAAACCATTAGATGCAGCCATTATATGATGTCCTTCATGTTCAGCAAAACGTTTAACAAGCTGTACAATATTTATTTCATCATCTACAATTAATATATCCGCCATTATTATTACTCCTCTACAATTTCTTATTGCAATATTTTATGTTTTTCTATAATTTACTCATCTTTACGGTAGCTTGCTCCTCTTGTCTTTCCTGTAAGATAATTAAATTCTTCAGTCTGTGCCAACGGATTTTCAGGCTGATCTGAAGTATCATCCTTTCTGAAAGCTTTTCCATTAATCTGCCCTTCAACATAACTGTATTTAGCTTTATTTTCTTCAGAAAAAGGAGTTTCTGCAATCCCTTTTGAATTCAAGAAAGCTTTACGTTCCTCCTCTGATTCTATTTTTTCTGCCTGAGCATATATTTCATTACGGCTCTGACT
This sequence comes from uncultured Fusobacteriales bacterium, assembly GCA_964469865.1. Taxonomy (GTDB): domain Bacteria; phylum Fusobacteriota; class Fusobacteriia; order Fusobacteriales; family Leptotrichiaceae; genus JAGOWQ01. The sequence continues at coordinate 12,298 of CAYYAV010000023.1, forward strand.
TTTCTGCTGTCCAGTTATATAACTGTATGACTCCTCGGCAGCCGATAATACACTGCTTCCTAAAGAAAACACTGCTAATAAAGCTGTCACTGACATTAAGATTTTTTTTCCATTTCTTTTCATAATTGATCACTTTCCTTCATATATAGATTATGACTTCCGTTTATAACTTCTGTCATGTCTATAATATACACTGTAATCTTGGAATCGGAATGTGACTTACTAGGAATTTCTGTGGATTTTTTTTATTTATATTATACCACACTTTCACTCTATTTTTCTCAATTTCAGTTTCACTTTTTCAAATGTTGCTTGATTTATAATAATTCAATATTTTGTTAACCTTTTCCAAATAACCATCTTTTAAAATTTGAGGATATTCAATAATTACATTATCTCCCAATCCAATCAGATAATCAATCATATAATGCAGCTCTTTCATATTGAATCCAATATCCATAGGTAAAAACAATTGATAATTTGAAAAAAATGTAGTATAATTATTTAAATGGTTATTGTTGTTTATCATAATTCAATTATACCATTTTGCCGAGATTTTATCTTGGTTTTTTTCTTTTTTATCAAAAAAAGAGCTATATTCAAAATTTTATTCATTTAAAAATGTACCTCCAAACTTTTCAATTCTCATTGTCTAGTTTTTTGGTACACGTTCTTTTTGAGAAAGCCCCATTATTTTTATTACTCCCCCGAATAAATATTTTTACCTTTCACTTTCCTAATCACTGCAATTATTCCTACAATTATTGCTAATACTACTATACTAATCCATCCCCATATTATATAGGAAGAG
>CAYYAV010000024.1:0-12815 GCA_964469865.1 uncultured Fusobacteriales bacterium
ATACTAAAAAAACCTGAAGAATGTGAAAAGGTATTTTATTTTACAAGAATAAATTGAAAAATTGCTAATAAATTGCTATAATAAAAAATGTAAAAATAAGATAGGAGGAAAAAATGGGAATCAAAGATCATAAAGCAAAGATAAGGATGTTTTCAATAATCTTTATTATAGGGTTTGCACTTTCTTCCATATATGGGGCGTGGATGTTCCTAAAGAATAATGTATTTAACAATCCAAGTTCCAATAGGGAAGTTATAGCAGAAGTAAATGGTAATAAAATATACAAGGATGAAATTGAAAAAGAATTTCAGAATATGAAGAATTACGCAGACAGTATACTGGCTCAGAAAAAACAGCAGTTATCCCAGATGGGTGTGGATACTAAGGATTTTCAGTCTTTACCTGATGAAGTACTGAAGGAATATCTGTTGAAAACTCTTGTAGACAGAAAAATCCTGTTATCTTCAAGTAAAGAATTGAAAGTAAATGTAAGTAACGGAGATATTGAAAAGCAGGTTGCTGATATACAGAAACAGGCAGGAGGAAAGGACAAGCTTATCCAGTATCTGACGGCAAACGGATACAATCTGACAACATTTAAGGAACAGCTGAAGAACGAAATGGTTATAACAAAAGTTCAGGAGAAGATTCAGTCATCCTTGAAAATAAGTGATGAAGAGCTGAAAAAAACCTATGAAAGATATAAATATGAGAATTTTGCAGACCAGACATTTGAAGAAGCAAAACCACAGATAATGGAAATACTTAATTCTGAAAATGGAACAATGCTTGTAAGTTCATATATATATAAAGCAGAAACTAAAGCTAAGATTAATTTCAAATCTGATGAATATAAAAAAATTTATGAAAACTCCAAGGCAGTTATTGCCGAAAAGGAAGGTTATAAATTTACAAAGGCAAATCTGAATGAGAATATAATTTCTACATTTTTTTCATCACAGCAGGGGTATTCCCAGTCTTTAGTGGATAGTATCAAGAAACAGCTTACAGAAAATCTGAACCATCTAGTGGATATAATGAATAAGGCAAAGGCAGTAGGAATAAAGGCCTCTCCTGAATTTAGCGGATTAGGAGAATTAGGTGATTATTCCAAAAAATATTATAACTATATTGTTGATACATATCAGCCGGCTCAGGAAGAAATGACAGAAAAGTTCAATGCTAACAGAAATGAATATAATATAAAGAATACAATAGGAGGTTATGTTGTAGGTCAGGATTATCAGCCTTCAGAAAAAGACTTTGCAGAACTTAAAAGCCAGGCAGAGGGAGTTATGAAAACAATAACAAAGGAAAATTTTGCTGCAAAGGCTAAGGAACTGAGTAAGGATCCGGGATCCAAAGATAACGGCGGAAGCCTGGGAGAAAATACAGATATTACTCAATTTGTTCCTGAATTTGTTGAAGCTGTACAGAAAGCAAAGGTTGGAGAAATTGTAGGACCGGTAAAAACGGATTTTGGATATCATATAATATATATACAGGCAAAAGATTCCAATGATCCTAATAAGGCTACAGTAAGTCATATATTACTTACTCCTTCAGTATCTGAAGATACAAAGAAGGGATTGGTGACGAGGTTGACAAAGCTTAAGGAAGAATTAAACAATAAGAAGGTTACTTGGGAGCAGGTTGATACCCAGGAAAAATATAATTTTGAAATAAAGGAGCATTTCAGAAAGCTGACAAAATCTGAACCAATTCCTGGAATAGGAAATGATACTGCATTATCGGATAGGCTATTTGGAGCTAAAATTGGAGAAATAATAGAACATAATGCGAGTTTTGGAATGTTCTTGCTAGTAAAGACTTCAGAAGTTCAGGCTAAAGAAGTTACTTTAGAAGAAGTAAAGGAAAGGATAAGACTGGAACTGGCATTTGAAAAGGCTGAAAAAGAAATTGGAAATGTACAGTAATATAGAGTAATTATAAGACATGCTGACAAAAAAGTATTTTGAAAATCATAAACATTATGATATAATGAAGAAAATAAAATATTTATGGAGGTAATTACAAATGACTAGAATTGAAGATATCTATGCAAGAGAGATACTTGATTCAAGAGGAAACCCAACTGTTGAAGTTGAAGTATTCCTAGAAGGTGGAGCAATGGGAAGGGCATCTGTACCATCAGGGGCATCTACAGGAGAACACGAAGCAGTTGAATTAAGAGATGGGGACAAATCTAGATATTTAGGAAATGGTGTTTTAAAAGCAGTAGAAAATGTAAATACAGAAATTGCTGAAAATTTAATTGGAATGGATGCATTAGATCAGGTAGCAGTAGATAAAGCCATGATTGAATTAGATGGAACTCAAAATAAAGGAAGATTAGGAGCTAATGCTATATTAGGTGTTTCACTGGCAGTAGCCAAGGCAGCAGCTAATCAGTTGAATATACCTTTATACAGATATCTGGGAGGAGTTAATGCCAAGGAATTACCTGTTCCTATGATGAATATCCTAAACGGTGGATCTCATGCAGATTCAGCGGTTGATGTTCAGGAATTTATGGTGCAGCCAGTAGGAGCAAAAACTTATAAGGAAGCTTTAAGAATGGGTGCTGAAATTTTCCATCATTTAGGAAAATTACTTAAAGCTAATGGAGATTCAACAAATGTAGGAAATGAAGGTGGATATGCCCCAGCTAAGATTAATGGTACAGAGGGAGCTCTGGATATAATTTCTCAAGCAGTGGCAGCAGCAGGATACAAATTAGGTGAAGATATTACTTTTGCACTTGATGCAGCTTCTTCGGAATTTGCAACTAAGAATGCTGATGGAACTTATACATATACATTTAAAAGAGAAGGTGGAGTAGTAAGGTCATCAGAAGAAATGGTAGAATGGTACAAAGGATTAACTGCTAAATACCCGATAGTATCAATTGAAGATGGACTGGCAGAAGATGACTGGGATGGATTTAAGAAATTGACTGATGCTATTGGAGATAAAGTACAGTTAGTAGGAGACGACTTATTTGTTACTAATACTGTAAGACTGGCTGAAGGAATTAAAAAAGGAATTGCAAATTCTATTCTAATTAAAGTAATTAAGATAGGAACTTTAACTGAAACTCTAGATGCTATTGAAATGGCTAAAAAGGCAGGATATACTGCAGTAGTATCTCATAGATCGGGGGAAACTGAAGATGATACTATAGCTGATATAGCTGTAGCGACAAATGCAGGACAGATTAAGACAGGATCTGCATCTAGGACAGATAGAATGGCTAAATATAACCAGTTACTGAGGATAGAAGACGATTTAGCTGACGAAGCAGTCTACCAAGGGAAAGAAGCTTTCTATAATATCAATAAGTAAGGGTATAGAATATAAAAAGACAGTGATTTAAAATACTGTCTTTTTTAGTGAAAATTAATAAAAGGATGCACTAATTTCCTTAGGCATCCTTTTTAGATATTTAGACTGTCAGTTAAAATTTTAACTGATATGGATTATAGCTTGAATAGCAAATCGCTGTAAGTTGGCAATGTCCATATGGAAGAATCAGTAACTTTTTCGATTTCATCACAAGGCTTCCTTAAAGATTTTAATCCAAGGATAAGTCTGCCTGCAGCCAGATCAGTCTGCTTTGTAAGATCTTCTTCTGATTTGACAGCGTTGATACTTTCTTCTAAAGACTTTATTTCTTTTCTTATTTCATTTATATTGAATAATAGTGATTTTAAAATATTCTCCTGTTCACTCACAAGCTCTTTTCCAAACTTTTCAGATTTTTCAATATTTTCAGCTATAATATTTGCATATCTTATTGCACTTGGAAGAATATTCTTATTGGCAATATCAATTAATACCCTTGATTCTATTGTCAGCTGAGTTACATATCTTTCCGCATATGCAGTATAACGTGATTGGGCTTCCTCCTCTGTGACCATTCCGATTTCTTTAAACATAGCTATCATTTCAGGTGCAATTAAAGCCTTTAAGGCTTCATTTGATGAAGTAAGGTTAGTAAGTCCTCTTCTTTCAGCTTCTATTGACCATTCTTCACTATATCCGTTTCCATTAAATATTATTCTGCTATGATTTTTATAAGCAGATATTATAATATCCAGTACAGTTTTTTCAACATCAGAAGAAGATTCCAGCTTATCAGCATATTCGCCTAGAACTTTAGCTACTCCGGCATTTATTGCAGCAGCGGTAGTTGCAGGAGTGGAACTTGATCCTGGCATCCTGAATTCAAATTTATTTCCAGTGAATGCAAAAGGTGAAGTCCTGTTCCTATCACCGGCATCAGCATTCAATACAGGAACACCTTCGATTCCTAAGTCCAATTCCCCGGCTGAGGCAATAGGCTTGTTTTTTCCAAGAGCAATATTTTCAAGCATATCAGTAAGCTCATCACCTAGAAAAACTGAAATTATTGCAGGAGGGGCTTCGTGTCCTCCCAGTCTATGATCGTTTGTCGCAGAAGCAGTTACAGCTCTTAATAAGGGATAATATCTGTCAACAGCTTCTATTACTGCAGAAATAAACAGGAGGAACTGTTTATTATTTTTAGGATCTTTTCCTGGCTTAAAGAGATTTTTCCCATCATCTGTTCCTAGAGCCCAGTTATTATGCTTTCCGGAACCATTAACTCCTGCAAAGGGCTTTTCGTGGAGAAGTGCAACCATATCATGTTTCAATGCCACTTTTTCAATTGTCTCCATTATAATCTGGTTCTGATCGGATGCCAGATTTGCCCTTGAAAACAAGGGAGCTACTTCAAACTGATTAGGAGCCACCTCATTATGTCTTGTTTTAGAAGGGATACCAAGCTTCCATAATTCGACATCCACATCACTCATAAAATTTATTACTTTATCCTTTATCCTCCCGAAATAATGGTCGCTTAATTCCTGACCTTTTGGAGCTGGAGCTCCAAATAGCGTTCTGCCTGTCAGTAAAAGATCTTTTCTGTTTTCAAACATTTTCCTGCTTACAAGGAAGTATTCCTGCTCTATACCCAGAGTATTAAATACATGCTTAGAAGTAGTATTTCCTAGAGCTCTTAAAACCCTTAAAGCCTGTTTTCCCACAGAATTCATTGATCTTAGTAATGGAACCTTCTTATCCAATGCCTGACCACTGAATGATATAAATGCAGTCGGGATATATAGGGTTGTTCCATTCTTATTTTCTCTAATAAAAGGATATGAACTTGTATCCCATACAGTATATCCCCTAGCTTCAAAAGTACTTCTTAGCCCTCCATTAGGAAATGAAGAGGCATCAGGCTCCCCTTTTATAAGACTGTTTCCAGAAAATTTATATATAATATCCTTATCTCCTGTAGGTTCCAGAAATGAATCATGCTTTTCAGCAGTCAGATCAGTTAATGGCTGGAACCAGTGACAATAATGAGTTGCCCCTCTCTTTGTTGCCCAGTCCTTAATGGCATTTGCAATAACATCAGCAGATTCCTTTGAGAGCTCTGCTTCTCCCAGTTGCGATGCTTCAAATTCCTTAAATACATTTTTCGGAACTCTTTTTTTTAAGTTACTTTCAGTAAATACATTTTCCCCAAATACTTTCATAATGTTTTCCATAATTTCTACCTCTTTCTTTAATTAGATTTTGTCCTGGTTGAAAGATAAGTTATCTTTCTATGCAATCATTATATAATTAAATGAATTTATTGTCAACCATAAATTTTATTAATCATTAAATAAGATAAGTGATTAAATTTATCCTAGAAACACTGTAAAAAACATTTTTTATTTTGATATTCAAAATAAAAAATATATAAAAATAATGAATTTTACTAGTTTTAAGCAAATAATGTATAATATATCCATGTGAGAAATATTAGGAAATCTTATAAAAGATACTTCTGAATATAATTAAATTTGAATCTTAGGAGGTAAAAATGCAAGAAAAGAGCAATATGATATATAATCAGAAGCAGTTATATGAACAGTCATTATATGAGCCGTATTTTGAAAAAGATAACTGCGGGATGGGTTTTATTGCAAGCATAAAAAATGAAAAGTCAAACAAGATAGTACAGCAAGGAATAAGAGTTCTTATAGGGCTGGAACATAGAGGAGCAGAAGGTTATGATGAAGATACAGGGGATGGAGCAGGACTACTTTTTGAAATTCCCCATGAATTTTTTAATGAGGCAGTAAAAAATATTCCTAAAAGGGGAGATTATGGAGTAGCTAATATATTTTTTCCCACAGTGGAAAAAGAATACAACAAGATAAAGGAAATAATAGAAGAAGAAATAGAAAAATCTAAGGACAGGTTCCTTTACTGGAGAGAAGTTCCTATTAATCCAGAAGCTGTGGGAGTTCAGGCAAGAGCTTCACTTCCTAAAATAATGCAGCTGTTTATTGAAAGGGAGAAGTCTTCTGAAGAAGATTTTGAAAGGAACCTTTATATATTAAGAAGGAGAATAGAAAACAGGATTAAAAAATCAGATGATTCAGAAAACAAGTTCTATATTACTAAGTTATCTTCAAAAACAATAGTATATAAGGGACTGGTTAAGCCTGAACAGATAGACAGGTTCTATATTGATCTGGGTTCTGACAGGATTTTGACATCTTACTGCCTTGTGCATCAGAGATTCAGTACAAATACTTTTCCTTCATGGAAGCTTGCCCATCCCTTCAGGTTTATTGCCCACAATGGGGAAATCAATACTGTAAAGGGGAATATCAACTGGATGAATGCGAGGGAAGCAGTACTGTCATCTCCAAATTTTGAAGATATAAGTGAACTGTTTCCAATAAATGATCCTGAATGGTCAGACTCGGCCAATCTGGATGCAGTACTGGAGCTGCTTCTATTTTCAGGAAAAACATTGATAGAAGCAATATCAATACTAGTTCCTGCAGCATGGGAAAAGGATTCAGGCATGTCCGAAGAACTGAAGAATTTCTATGATTATTATTCAGGGCTTATGGAACCGTGGGATGGACCTGCAGGGATGATTATGACAGATGCAAGATATCTGATTGCGAAACTTGATAGGAATGGTTTAAGACCATTAAGGTATATAATAACTGATGATGACCATATACTGATAGGATCAGAAGTAGGGACTCTTCCAGTGGCTCCTGGATCAATAACTGAAAGTGGAAGGGTCAGCCCAGGAAAAGTACTGATGATAGATCTGGAGGAAAAGAAACTTTTTACAGAAAAAGAAGTTGAAGAACATATGCTGAATGGTCATGACTATAAGGAACTGATCCATGACAAGAAGAATATTTCGGAACTTGTAGGGCAATTCGGATATGATAAAAGGGAAAAAACATTGGAAGAAATAGAAAGACAGTTGAAGCTTTTCGGATATTCCAGAGAGGATCTTGGAATACTGATTTCTCCTATGGCAAAAACAGGAATAGAGCCTATAGGCTCAATGGGAAATGATACAGCCCTTTCCATATTTTCAGAAAAACCCAAGTTACTCTACAGCTATTTTAAGCAGCTGTTTGCACAGGTAACAAATCCTCCGATAGATCCTATCAGGGAATCGGCAGTAATGTCCCTTAGGACGCAGCTTTTCAGTAAGGCTAACATACTAAAATTCGGAAGTGGGAATGGGGATACTTTAGTACTGGATTCTCCTATACTAGATAACAGGACAATAGACTTTATTAAAGGATATGAAAAGAATGGAAAGAAACCGTTGATTCTGGATATTACCTTTAAAGAAGATGAAGAACTGGACAACAGGATGGATGAATTATTCAGGGAAGCAGAAAAGGCTGTTGATAATGGAATAAAGGTAATTATATTATCTGACAGGAATGCAGAAATAGGGAAAATTCCTATTCCGTCATTACTGGCAGTTGGAGGACTGCATCATTATCTTATAAGAAGGACTAAAAGAAGTGAAGTGGATATAATTCTGGAAACAGGTGAAGCTAGAGAGGTTATGCATTTTGCTTTACTGATAGGGTACGGAGCATTGGCAGTAAACCCTTATCTTGCCCTTGATTCAATAAGATATATGACAGAAAAGAACCTATATATTGAGTCATCTTACAATAGAGAAATCGAAAAATTGCAGAAAAATTATATAAAATCCATAGACAAGTCATTACTTAAGACGATGGCTAAAATGGGGATATCTACCATAGGAAGTTATAGAGGTGCCCAGATATTTGAAGCTGTGGGACTTTCTCCTGAACTGACGGATAAATATTTTAAAGGTACTGTATCAAGGATAGAAGGACTGACTATAGGACAGCTTGAAAAGGAAGTAAGGGACAGCTATGAAACAGGAGTGGAACTGATAGAACTGAAATTACCATATTTCACGGTAGATGGAGAATATTCGTGGAAAAAGGAAGGCGTAAACAGGCTACTTACTCCAGAAGCAGTAGGAAAAGTACAGGATGCAGCCAATAGAAATGATTACGGGACATATAAGGAGTTTGCTGAAATAGTGAATAATCAGAGTAAAGGGATACTTACAATTAGAGGAATGATGAGAATCAAAAAGGGAAATCCTGTACCTTTGGAAGAAGTGGAACCTGCCAGTGAAATAATGAAAAGATTTGTTACAGGGGCCATGTCCTACGGGTCTATTTCAAAGGAAGCCCATGAGGCATTGGCTATGGCAATGAATGAAATCGGAGGTAAGTCCAATTCTGGCGAAGGGGGAGAAAATCCTGAAAGATTCAGGGATAACCGGAGAAGCGCCACAAAGCAGATAGCATCAGGAAGATTCGGAGTTACAACAGATTATCTTGTAAATGCTGATGAACTCCAGATAAAAATGGCACAGGGTGCAAAGCCCGGTGAAGGAGGGCAGCTTCCCGGGTATAAGGTGGACAGAGAAATTGGGGCAACAAGGCATACTACTCCCGGAATAGAACTTATTTCTCCACCTCCCCATCATGATATATATTCTATTGAAGATCTTGCCCAGCTAATATATGACCTTAAGAATGTAAATGAAAGGGCTAGAATAAGTGTAAAACTTGTTTCAGAAGCAGGGGTCGGAGTAGTAGCTTCAGGAGTTGCCAAGGCAAAGTCAGAAATGATCCTCATATCTGGACATGACGGTGGGACAGGAGCATCACCCCTGTCGTCAATAAAGCATACGGGGCTTCCGTGGGAACTGGGACTTTCTGAAGCTCATCAGATATTGAAGGAGCATAAACTGAGGGACAGGGTAAGGCTTCAAGTGGATGGGAAACTGAAAACAGGAAGAGATATAATAATAGGAGCTATATTAGGGGCTGAGGAGTTTGGTTTTGCAACAATGCCGCTGGTAATACTGGGATGCGTCATGATGAGGAAATGTCATACTAATATGTGTCCTGTGGGAATAGCTACCCAGTCTGAAGAATTGAGGAAAAAATTTGTAGGGAAATATAAGAACATAATAACGTATTTTAAGTTTATTTCTGAAGAAGCAAGGGAAATAATGGCTGAAATGGGAGTAAGAAAACTGGATGAAATTATTGGAAGGACAGATTTACTAGAAGTAAATGAAGACATTAATCTGGAAAAGGCCAAAAATGTAGACTTGTCTAAAATATTATACAGAAGTCCAGGAAATGAAAGTCCGGATATTAATAAAATAAAACAGGACTTCAAGATGGAAAGTATACTGGATAGGGAGCTGGTATCTGAAGCTGCACCTACTCTGGAAAGAGGAGAGAAGACTATAATTAAGAAGAAGATAGAAAATTATAACAGGAGCCTGGGAGCCATGTTAAGTGGAGAAATTGCCAGAAAGTTTGGGGGATATGTACTGGAAGATGATACTATAACTCTTGATCTTGAAGGGATTGGAGGTCAAAGTTTTGGAGTATTTGGGGTAAAAGGAATAACGTATAGACTGACAGGGCAGTCCAATGACTATATCGGGAAAGGTCTGTTTGGAGCTAAGATAATCATTAAGAAGCCGGAGGTATCCAGATATGATTCCCAGAAGAATGTCATAGGGGGGAATGCTGTCTTATATGGTGCGATAAAAGGACAGCTATATCTCAATGGAACAGTTGGAGAAAGGTTCTGTGTCAGAAATTCAGGAGCAGTGGCGGTAGCTGAAGGAGCAGGAGATCACGGCTGTGAATATATGACAGGAGGAAGAGCTGTTATCTTAGGAGAAACCGGCAAGAATTTTGCTGCAGGAATGAGCGGTGGTATTGCATATGTCTACGATGAGAATAACAGTTTGGAATCCAGAATGAATAAGGAAATGGCAGAACTATCTCCATTGACTGAATGGTATGAAGATGACTTGAAAAAACATATAGAAAATCATTACAGATATACAGGAAGTACCGTAGCAGAAAAAATACTGAAGGACTGGGGTAATGAAAAGATGAAATTTAAAATGGTGATAGCACCTGAATATAAAAAATTACTGGAAAGAGGGGAGGCAGTCTGATGGGAAAGACAGGAGGATTCCTGGAAACGGGAAGAATGGAAAAAAAGATAAGGACAGTAGAGGAAAGAATAGAAGACTTTAAAGAGATAGATATTCATCAAAATGATAATTATGTGCAGTCACAGGCTGCAAGGTGTATGGACTGCGGAATCCCATTCTGTCATGCGGCATGTCCTGTGGGAAATAACTGCCCTGAATGGGAAGACCTCGTATATAGAGGAGAATGGGAAGGAGCTCTGAATCTCCTTCAGGCGACAAACCCCTTTCCAGAATTTACAGGGAAGGTATGTCCTGCACCATGTGAAGGGAGCTGTACACTTGGATTAAATGATAAGCCTGTAACAATAAAGAATATAGAGCTTGCAATAGCTGAAAAGGGATGGGAAAAGGGATGGATAGTACCAAAAATTCCTGAAAAAAGATATGATAAAAGGGTAGCCGTAATAGGTAGTGGGCCTGCAGGGCTTTCGGCAGCCCTATATCTGAATAGGTACGGATATGATGTTACTGTATATGAAAGAGATGAAAAGGCTGGAGGATTGCTTGCCTTTGGAATACCTGACTTCAAGATAGATAAGTCAATGATAGAAAGAAGAGTCAGACAGATGGAGTCTGAAGGAGTAAAATTTGTATTTGGTGTAGAAGCAGGGAAAGATATAAGAGTACAGGAGCTGGAAGAGAGATATGATGCAATATTGCTGGCATGCGGTTCAAAAAGGCCAAGGAATCTGGATATAGAGGGAAGGGATGCCGAAGGTGTACACTTTGCGATGGATTTTCTGACACAGCAGAACAGGAAGAATAACAATATCCCTTTATATGACAGTGAGATTATTACAGCGGGAAAGCATATCCTTGTAATAGGAGGAGGAGATACAGGTGCTGACTGTGTCGGAACTTCTGTAAGACAGGGAGCTGCAAGTGTAGTACAGGTGGAAATTATGGACAGGCCTTCAGAAACTAGGACTTATACTAATCCATGGCCACAATATCCGTTAATATTGAAGACATCAACTTCCCATAAGGAGGCAGAATATAAGTATGGAAAAGATCCAAGGGAATGGAATGTGATAACAAAGGAATTTATAAAGGATGAAAATGGGAAGCTGACAGGAGTCAGAACTAGGAAAGTGGAGAGTTATACAGATGAAAATGGAAGACTTGGTTTCAGAGAACTTGAAGGAACCGAAGAGATAATGAGGGTAGACTTGATATTTCTTGCTATAGGGTTTGTCCATCCCTACCATGAAGGGCTTCTGAATGATTCTAGGGTAGAACTTGATTCCAGGGGAAATGTAGCTGCTACAATGTCTGATTATAAGGCAAGCAGGGATAAATATTTTGCGGCAGGAGATGTGAGAAGAGGACAGTCACTTGTAGTCTGGGCCATAAGGGAAGGAAGGGATGCAGCTGAATCAGTGCACAGATATCTTAAAGATAAATAAATGATTGTTATAAGACCATATTTATGATAGAATATAACCGGTGTTATATAAATAGGAGGTATCATTAATGAGACATTTAATTGATGAAACATTGATAAAAATGAATACAAATGAGTTTTTATCTAATATAAAAAAGGTTTTTAATGATCTGTTTTCTTATGAAAATATCGATAAGATAAATCTGATGAACTATCTGCCTGAGGACAAGTGGCTGATTATAAAGAAAAATGGATTACTATTACCATTCCTACCTGAAAAGTTTGGAGGAAGAAAGAGCAGCCAGAAAGAGATTCAGGAAGTATTAAGAATAGCAGGGAATTATGGAGTACCTGTTACATTGAGGACAGGTATAGAAGGGGCTTTAGTATTGCAGCCCTTAACAGAGTTCGGAACCGATAGACAGATAGGAGAAGGGCTTGAAATGATATTTAATGGTGAAGGAGGAGGTCTTGCGATTACGGAACCGGGAACATCCGGATCTGCTATTGCAAGGGAAATGGAATCCTTCTATGAATATATAGATGAGGACAGAATTTATCTGAATGCTGAAAAATATTGGCAAGGAAACTCTCAGAGCGATTTCCTCCTTGTAGCAGCCAAGGAAAAAAAGAATGGGAAGTTATCTAAGACTATAAGTCTTATACTTGTTCCAAGAAAATATATAACTTATAATGTGCTGAAATCAGAAGGCTTGAAAGCTGTAAGATATGCGGTAAATAAGATTGATGCTGAAATTCCTGCGGAAAATATAATGAAGCTATCTGACTCAAAGGTTAACTCTCTAAGGGAATTTCAGAATATCTTTATAAGAAGCAGGCTTCAGCTGATAGGAATGACACATGGAATCATGGAATATATAATAAATAATATAAAGAAATATATGAGACAGGAAATACGGTATGTGGATTATGAAATGGGAGAGATAGAAAAGCAGTATGAGCTGTCGAAGATAATGTATGACTATGTGTGTAATAACATTT
>CAYYAV010000025.1:0-12250 GCA_964469865.1 uncultured Fusobacteriales bacterium
AAATCTGCCGGCTCAGCCTTCGAAGGTTCGAATCCTTCCCTCACCACCATTTTTTTTTATAAGAAAATATATAATATAATAGATATAACTGTATGAATTTTAGGAGGAAAGGCAATATGGTAAGAAAGTTAAAAAATAACAGCGGAAAATCAGGAAATCAGCAGGATATTATAAAACAGGCACAGGTTATGCAACAGGAGATGCTGAAGATACAGGAGGGTCTGAAGGATAAGTTTGTCGAAACATCAGTAGCTGGCGGCGGTATAACGGTAAAAGCTAATGGACAGAAAAAAATAGTTGATCTGACAATATCTCTTGATGTATTAAAAGATTCAATTGAGGAAGATGATGCAACAATAGTTTCAGATTTGATAATAAATGCTGTAAATGAAGTACTGGAAAAAGCAGAAGAAATGGCTGAAAAAGAAATGGAAGTAATAACTGGCGGTGTCAGCATTCCAGGATTGTTTTAAGTCTGAATAGATACAAAAAAGCTAGGGATACCCTAGTTTTTCTTTTAATAAAAACATTTGTATAATCAAATAGTATGCTGATATATTGACAATGTATCAAGATATATCAGGATATATCAGGATTAATGTAATAACAAGATGATGAGAGAGGGAAGCACTCTATAAAGGAAAAGAAAGGAATATCATGGAAAAAAAGGAAAAGTTGAGAGAAAGGGTAGAAAAACTGCTGTTAATACTAAATAAAGGACTTATAGGTAAGGAAAAAATAATAAAACTTGGAATGTTAAGTGTACTTTCAGGCGAGAACCTAATACTTATAGGACCTCCCGGCACAGCAAAAAGTGAAATCTCAAGAAGATTTAACAGAATTTTTAAAGAAGAAAGCTATTTTGAGTACTTGCTTACAAAATTTACTACACCTGAAGAGATTTTCGGACCCCTCTCCATACATAAACTCCAGGAAGATAAATTTGAAAGGAATACAGGAGGATATATACCTACAAGCAGGATAGTATTTCTAGATGAGATATTCAAGGCTAATTCATCTATACTGAATACCCTTCTTACTATTATAAATGAAAAGGTATTCCACAATGGTGTAAAAAGGGAGAAGGTACCGCTGATCTCATTAATAGGGGCTTCTAATGAAATTCCTATAGGAAATGATGAACTGACAGCCCTGTATGACAGATTTCTTATAAGAGGAACTGTAGGCTATGTATCAGATGAAGAGATAGAACTTTTACTTGAAACTGTAGACAGTGAAATGATAATTCCTGAGGAATTGAAATTTTCAGTAGAAGAGCTGGGGGAGATAAGGGAAAAATCAGGAGAAGTAAAAGTATCGGATAATATAAGGAAGGCTATAAAAGATATAAGAACAGAATATAATAGGACTTTTTATGATGAAAAAAGTGAAATAATATCGGACAGGAAACTGGTGAAGATAATGAAGCTGATAAGAATATCAGCTTATATAAATGGAAGGAACGGGGTAGACTTTTCCGATCTTCTGCTTCTGTCTGACTGTTTATGGAATGACGTAAAAAATGTTGAGAAAGTGGCAAAGATAGTGCTTGATACAGTAAGGAGAAATATAACTAGACAGAATTAAGGAAAGGGGATTTAACATGACCATTGATGAAATCAGGGGGAAGACAATAGAAGAAATCAACCTGGAAATACTGGGGATACTAAGTGAGGAAAAAGAACTGAATCTGCTTGAAATGACTAGGGAATGTGAAAAAACTGAAAGAAAGGTATTCCTGAATCGTGTATTTAAAGTGCTGATAGATATAGAAGATAATAATCTTGACAGGAATATTGATGATTTCTATCGTGACAGGAAGCTAAAGATAATATATATGGACAAGCTGTTTATCCAGTCAAATATTATTATTCTGTTTAATACCAAAGATGACGGTCTTTTTTTCGATAACCCTTTCTGGGCATATACAGATAAGACTACAAATAAGAAGTCCATAGATATAGAAGATGTGCAAAAGATAGTCAGAGCGATGTCTGAGATAATATTAAATGAGAAAATGAAGAGGCGGGAAATAGAAGAATTTCTTCAGAATGGGAGAACAGCTGAAGAAGAACGTATAACAAATGAACAGCTCTTAAAACAGATAAAAGGAAATATACTGCTATAAGAGTTGCAGGAGGAAAAAATGATAATTAATCTTTCCCTGACTTCCCAACTTGTAAAACCTCTGAAATACTATGTAAATAAAGTATACAGGAAAAAAGCTCTTCCAGAAACAGGGAGCATTATTTACAATGATTTCGGGCTGTCAGGAATATATATAGGGAATAATGAGATAGTAACTATTAATAGTCATGGCACATTGGGTGAATCAAAAGAAGTAAGAAAAATACCGGTAGAGGATTTTCTGAAGAAGAGCAGATCTTCAGATGGATTATATGTGTCTTCAGATAATAAAGGAGCATTAAAGAATAATAAGGTGGCAGCAGCAGCCAGACAATATATAGGGGAAAAGAATGATTTTGGCCTGATCTTTAAAGATAGTAACAGCCTTATACGGAAATGTCTTGACTACTCTGAAGAAAATTATTTTGATATTGGAAGGGACCTTGAAGAAAAGGTGCTGTCGGAGACAGGTCTTATGAAGCAGAAAGCAAAAAATAAAATAGGGGCGGTGAAATGGCTTTTATGGGGAACTGAAAATGATTATGAAATAATAGAGGAACAGGAAATGTTTAAAAGCATAGATATAGAAAAGACTATAAAGGAGTATGAAGAAATACCCTTAAATGATGAAATAATCATTCATCTTCAAAAAGAACTGAATGAAATGACAGACTTTTTCAGGGAGGTACAGGATGAGAACCTTCCAGACCATATTATGAAAACAATTATAAAGGTAATCAGTATACTTGAGGAAATCATATTCAGTTATGAACAGAACGGGAATGTTATAAATGGACTGGGCGGGGACTTCTCCTTTAAGGAGCTTAAAGAAACTGGAGAGGATTTTAAAAAAGCAGTAGATGAAATGTTAAGAAATAAGCATATAAAAGATGTCCTTAAAAAACTGGGGAAAGGGAAGATGGAAAAAAGTAAGGATGTCAGGAACAGAGCTGCAAGAATAAATAAGGATGAAGTCTTCGGTATTAATAAAAGTAATAACATATCAAGGCTACTTCCATCAGAACTGTTAAATCTTGAAGATGAAAGGCTAAAATATCTGTTTTACTCCAGATACCTTGAAAATAGTCTCTTAACTTATGAAATAAAAGGAAATGTTGTAACTGAAAAAGAAGAATATGAGGAAAAGATAAATAGCAATGGTCCTATTGTCATATGTCTTGATACATCGGGAAGTATGAAAGGTAGTCCTTTGATAAGAGCAAAAGCTCTTGTACTTGCTATTATAAAGATACTAAAAGAAGAAGCAAGGGAGCTTCATGTAATAATATTCGGAGCTAGAGGACAGTACCAGGAGATTTCTATAAACAGTGAAAAACAAATTATTGAGGCAATGAAATTCTTAAGAAAGGGATATGATGGTGGAACCGATTTTGAAACCCCTTTAAAGAGAGCTATGGAAGTTATAGAGGTTAGAGAAGAATATGAAAAAGCGGATATACTTATGGTAACAGATGGAGCATGCAAGATAACCCATACTTTCAGAAGGAAGATAAGGGAAGAGAAAAAAAGACTGAATTTTAAAATATATACTGTAATATGTGAAGCAGATAGAACAGAAAAAGATTTTTCTGATGGAGTAATCGTAATATAAGGATAAGTAATATTATAAAAAGAAAAGGCTAACTATAAAAAAAGATTTTATGGATATAATTATTAAGATATAAATTTTTTCAAAAAGAGGTAAGACAATGAACAGGATTAAAATAATAATATTGCTGGCAGCGATTGTGCTGACACTAAATGCGTGTCTTACAGTAGCTGCAGCAGGAGCAGGAGCTGCGGGAGGATATTACTGCGGCAGTACAGGCAAATGTACAAGATAATAAATTTTTGTGGGGCATCAGTAGATGCCTGTTTTTATTTTACAAGTCTAAATGGAGTTATTAATTAAATTAAAAAATTTATAATAAATTTAATAAAATGTATTTGTTAAATTCTATAAATATGGTAAAATTATAATAAGAGAATATAATAGGAGGATTACGCTATGGATTTCATGAAAAAATATGAGTACTGGTTAAATTCAGATTCGATTGATGAAAAGGATAAGGAGGAGCTGAGAGGGCTGAAAGATAATCCTAAAGAAATTGAGGACAGATTTTTCAAGGACCTAAGTTTCGGTACAGGTGGAATTAGAGGAGTAAGAGGGATAGGTACAAACAGGATTAACAAATATGTAATAAGGAAAGCGACTCAAGGCCTTGCAAACTATATGCTGGCTTTTAATGAAAAAGAAGCAAAGGAACAGGGAATCATAATAGCTCATGATTGTAGAATCGGTTCAAGGGAATATGCGGTAAATACAGCAAGAGTTATGGCAGCTAATGGGATAAAGGCATATATATATGAAGATCTGAGATCAACACCGGAATTATCTTTTGGGGTAAGATATAAGGGGACGATGGCAGGGATAGTCGTTACAGCGAGCCACAATCCTGTGGAGTATAACGGATATAAAGTATATTGGAATGACGGTGCTCAGGTAGTAGATCCGCATGCGACTGCCATAGTTGATGAAGTGAACAGGATACAGACTCTTGAAGAGATAAAGGTTATTTCTGAAGAAGAAGGTAGGAATAAAGGTCTTATTGTGCAGTTAGACAGTAAAATAGATGATGATTATATAGCAGAGATAAAAAAACAGACAATAATTAAGGATATCCCTGAGAAAGAGGCATTTAAAATAGTATATACACCGCTCCATGGAACCGGTGGAAGACCTATGAAGAGAATACTTTCAGATTTTGGATATAGCTATGAAGTGGTAAAAGAACAGATTAACCCAGATGGGAATTTTCCTACAGTTACCTATGCAAACCCTGAAGAAGTGGCAGCATTTACCCTTGGTACTAAACTGGCAGACGAAACAGGTGCAAAAATAGTAATGGCAAATGATCCTGATGCAGACAGGATAGGAATTGCTGTAAAAGACAATGAAAATAACTGGTATTATCCTAATGGAAACCAGGTAGGGCTGTTATTGCTCCAGTATATCCTTAATAACAGAAAGGATATTCCTGCTAATGCAAAAGTCATAACTACAATAGTTTCTACTCCTATGATAGATGTAATAGCTCCAGCAAGGAATGTAGGAGTAATGAAGACATTAACAGGGTTCAAATATATCGGAGAGAAGATAAGGCAATTTGAAAATAATGAGCTGGATGGGACATATCTTTTTGGATTTGAAGAAAGCTATGGATATCTCATAGGTACTCATGCAAGGGATAAGGATGCATTGGTTACTTCTATGATAATTGCGGAAATGGCGGCATATTATAATTCTATAGGAAGCTCTATATACAATGAACTTCAGAAACTGTATGAAGAATACGGCTATTACCTTGAAGGGATCAAGTCAGTCACATTAAAAGGTAAGGATGGTCTTGAGCAGATGGCAGCATTAATGGCTGATTTAAGGGAAAATGTCAAAGATACGCTGATCGGGAAAAAAATAGAAATAAAAAGAGATTTTGAAACTCATAAGGAATATAATCTGATTACAGGAGAGGTAAAAGATATCTGCCTACCTAAAGAAAATGTCATCCAGTTTGTCCTGGAAGACGGTACTTATATTACAGCCAGACCTTCAGGAACTGAACCTAAGATTAAATTTTATTTCAGTGTAAATTCAGATTCTAATGAAAATGTAAAATCTAAGCTGGATAAATCCATGTCTGATTTTGAAGCTGTACTAAAATTATAAAAGGTAGAAGATGATAAGAAAAAATATAAAAAAAAATGAAGGGAAGTATGTAGATGCAATATATCTGCATATTCCCTTTTGTGCAAAAAAATGTGAATACTGTGATTTCTGTACATTCATAAATATGGGTAAAGAATATGAGAGGTACTGTAATGCCTTAATAAAGGAAATAAAGCTATATTCAGAAGAAAATGTATATGATACAGTCTATTTTGGAGGAGGGACTCCTTCTTTACTGCCTGTGGAACTTATTTCTTCAATCATGGATAATTTAAAGTATAGAGATGATTCAGAAATAACACTTGAACTTAATCCTGATAAGATATCCATGAGAAAACTGGAATCTTTGAGAAAAATCGGGATAAACAGGCTTAGTATAGGGATACAGAGCTTTCATGATCATATTCTTGAATTTATTGGAAGGGAACATAACTCATCAGATGCAATAAATATATTCAGAAAAGCCAGGAAAGCCGGATTTGAAAATATTTCAGTAGATTTAATGTTTGGAATACCTGGGCAAGGTATGGAAGATCTGAAAAGAGATCTGGAAATGATAAAGATACTGTCTCCCGATAATATTTCCATTTATTCATTAATCTGGGAAGAAGGGACAGTCTTCTGGAATAAACTGCAAAAAGGGATACTTCATGAAATAGATCAGGACCTGGAAGCTGAGATGTATGAATATATAATTGATTTTCTTACCGATATAGGATATATTCATTATGAAATATCCAATTTTTCCAAGAAGGATATGTATGGAAGGCATAACATGAAATATTGGGAAAATAAAGAATTTATAGGAATAGGCCTTAGTGCTTCAGAATATTATAATGGAAAAAGGACAAGCAATATAAGGAATTTTCACAAATATTATTCCGCCCTGGAAAATGGGAAAAAACCTATAGACAGCAAAAGTCTAGAAATAGTAGATGAAATTGAAAAAGAAAAACTGAAAAATATGCTGGGATTACGCCTTATAGAAAAAGGAATAGAATATATTGATGAAACGAAAATAAAGAAACTGCTAAATGAAGGTCTTCTGGAAGTATTTGAGGATAACAGCAGTTATGTTTCTAATAAGAGACTGAGGCTTACACGTAAAGGGATTCTTTTAGCAAATAATGTATTCATGGAATTTATTTAATATAAAGTCTATTTATAAAATTATGTAATAATTAAAATATTATGAAATTTCAGGAGAAAAAATGGAATTGAAAAAGGAAGTAATTGACAGGAATTATAAGAGAATAATGGAAGATATAAAGAAATATTCCCCATATCCTGAAAAAGTCAAGATATTGTTTGTAACCAAGTATTTTGACTTATGTGAACATAAGAAGCTCATAGATATGGGCTATACTTATTTTGGGGAAAATAGGGCGCAGCTCTACAGAGATAAGATTGAAAAATTTCCTCATGAAAAATATGAAAATTTGACATGGGATTTTATTGGAAGGTTGCAAAAAAATAAAATAAAGTATATAATTAAGAGTGTAAATTTAATACATTCTATAGATTCATATGAACTTTTAGAGGAAATTGACAGAAAGGCAAAGGAAAACAGCAGGATTGTCCAGGGACTGATCCAGATTAATATTTCCAGGGAAGAATCTAAGACAGGAATATATGTCGAAGATTTTAAAAGGGAATATGAAAAATACCTTTCTATGGAAAATGTAAAAATAAAAGGATTTATGACTATGGCTCCTCTCGAAGCTCAAAGTCCTGAAATAGAAAAATATTTCTATGGAGTACTGGAACTGAAAGAAGAATATGAAAAGAAGTACCGGGATATAACAGAGCTTTCAATGGGAATGTCTAATGATTATATAGAAGCATTAAAAAACGGTGCTACAATTATTAGAATAGGAAGTAAGTTATTTGAATAATGAAATAGGAGGTCGAAACTTGGGATTTAAAGAAAAAATTTTAGGATTTTTCGGAGATGATGTCGAAGATGATGATGTGAATGAAATGGAAGAGGAATATGTAAAGCCTGTAAAGCAATCTACAAATAGGACATATATTCAGACAGATAATGAAGAAGACAAAGAAAAAAAGGTAATGAGTTTATTTGGTAGCGGAAACAGGAAAGAGGAAGGTGGAAAGATGAAAGTGAGCTATGTTTCAATAATAAGACCAAAAACTTTTGAAGATTCCAGGCTGATAGCGGATTCAATAAAAGAAAGAAAAGTTGTGACATTCAGCCTGGAATTTCTGGAATTTGAAGTAGGACAGAGAGTAATTGATTTTGTTAGTGGAGCAGCTTATGCTATGGATGCACACCTTTCAAAAGTTACTGATAAGGTACTTACATCAATTCCTAGTGGTATAGGATATGAAGATATCGATACATCATTAGAAGAAGAAAAATTATTATAGTAGAGTAAAAGTTCGGATCAAAAATAAGGAAATCAGACTAAAAATATGGAAGGTACCAGAATTTAGCCTTATTTCCTTATTTTAGACTATATATCTTATATACAGGTTTATTTATAGTAATCCAGTATTCTATTAATCAGATTTAGATAAGCATCTTTTAAAATTTCTGGATACTCAATAATCACATTATCTCCCAGTCCTATTAAATAATGTGCCATATAATGCAATTCCTCAATATTGAATCCTCCTGTCAGAAAAATATCATCATCAATGATTTCAAGCCTCATGTTTGAGTAGCTGTCTTTCAAAAACAGCTCTTTTCCGAAAGAAGTTAATTTACATTTAAAGGGTATATCATGATAAGAATTTTCATGCTTTTCCAAAGAAGTATAAAGCTCTTTTCTCGTATATTTACCCTTAATTTCAGAATTTATAACACATTTTTCGATATTGTCACATCTGTATATTCCCCAAGTATCCGTATTTATGTCCAGTGCATTGGAAAACCATATTCCATTTCGGTAGAACAGATTATAAACTAAAATCTGTTTTTCGGAATATCCATATTGAGTATATACAATATCTAGAACTTTTAATCCTAATATTGCTTCCAGCATTATTGTCAGATAGTTAGAAATATTTATCGGAGGAAAGTTGAAGTAATTTACAGCATCTAATAATAATAAGATATGATGTTGTTGTTCCTGAGGCAGTGTTGCAAGCAGTTTTTCGTAAATTCTGATATAAGATTTTTCAAAAGGGGTAGCTGAAAGCATTGTCAAAGCCTTTAAGGCAAAAAAGATAGAAGTTATTTCAGCATTATCAAAATATATCGGAGTAAGAAGATTCCTGTTTACTATCTTATATCCTCCATAGCGACCATTTTCTACATAGAATGACAGTCCCAGAGCTTCTAAATCTTCTATATCCCTTAGTGCAGTCCTCTTTGAAATATTAAACTCATCCATTAAATCGGACAGGTTGAATGATTTTCTGTAGCTTAGGAATATAAGTTCCTGATTAATCCTTTCTGATTTTTTCATATATTCTCCAATCTATTTTTAAAGATGACATATTTTGACACCTTTTTATGTTATAATAACATAAAGTATACAATAAAGTAAAGGAGAAGCAAATGAAAATGCTGTTAATCAATTCATATCCTGATTTTAGGGGTAAAAAACATTATTCGTATAAACTTCAGGAAAAATTTATGGAAAAGATATAAAGAAAAGTTTCCTGATAAAAAACTGACTACAATAAACCTGTACGATATGGTTTTATTCATCAGAAAAATAATAAAATAAAATATAGGAGGAAAAAGTATGCTAAGTGAAAAATTTTTTGAAGTATTGAAGTATGAGGGTGTCGTTTCTATTGTTTCATGGGGAAGCACAGAAGAAGCCAATATAACTAATACATGGAATTCATATCTTGTAGTCAAGGGAAACAGGATATTACTTCCGGCAGCAGGAATGAAAAGTACTGAAGCGGATGTAGCTGTAAATAATAAAGTGAAAGTGACTCTCGGCGCAAGGGAAGTTGAAGGGTTTAACAATTATCAGGGAACAGGGTTCCTTATAAACGGAACTGCTAAATTCATAGAATCCGGTGAAGAATATGACATGATGAAGGAAAAATTCCCTTTTTTAAGAAAAGTACTGGAAATTACAGCTGATTCAGCAAAACAGCTATTATAATATAAGAGGATATTTATTAAACTTTTAAGTTTTTAAAAGACTGTATAAGTATCCTCTTTCATCTTTTCTGACTATAACTTATCGACTTCTTCTACATCCACCTTCACTTTTCCTAAATTAAGATAAAGAAGACTTAAAATAAGAATAACAGCAGCAACTGTCTGGACTGGTGATAAGAACCTCTTAAGAATAACGGCTTCAGCTATTACAGATGTCAAAGGGAAAGCAAGTTCACAGAAAGTAGCAACAGAAGCCTTTACATATCTGAGTCCATGATAATAGATCATAATAGCTAAAAGTCCAAGAATAGCTATAAAGAAGGATAAAAATATCAGATTCCAGTTTCCGGTATAGGATACAATACTTTTTTCAGTGGAGTCTGAGAAAATTACGAAGAGAAGAGTAATTACCGTTGTGAAGAAAAATCTGAAAAAAGTACTTTCAAGGAACTGGAACTTATAGACTACCTTTTTTCCGAATACAGTAGCACTACCGAAAGAAAACGCCGCAAGCAATGAATACAGGGATGCAAGAAGATTATTCTTAGGTAGCAGTATAGGGCTGTTGAATTCAAATGTAAGCAAATATACAGCTACAAGGGCAATACATGCGACAAGATAGAATTTTATGGACGGTCTTTCTTTTAATATAAGGAATGCCAGTAAAATTGCAAATATCGGTTGAGTTTTCTGTATGAGGATGACTATGCTGAACTTACTGAATTCACTTAGCTGTAAGGCTTTAACTATAGAAAGGGTTCCTAAGGTTCCACCAAATAATGCTATTAACCCAAAAAATAAAAAATCACCTTTAGTAAAGTTTCTTAATTCCTTGAATTTCTCTGAGAAAAATACTGAAAGGATTAAGGTCGGTATGGCATGTGCTATAAATACTATAAATTTTACATCGTAAAAATGAAATTTAGAAAAATATGAAGGAGTAAGGAGTACACCATCAAGCCCCCATATAATGGCAGCTATCACTATGAGACTTCCGCCTAGTACTGTATTGTTTTTTTTCATTGATATTCCTTTCTTTCTATATTTTTTAATGAATAAAAAATATGTATATGCTATAATTAGATATAGGTAATTATAACATAAAACATTAAAAAGTTAAATGGAAAGGGATAGAAATGAGTATAATATTTACAGTAATAATTTTAGGAATAATAATATCTGTACATGAACTGGGGCATTTCCTGGCAGCCAAATATTATAAGATGCCTGTCAGTGAGTTTGCCATAGGAATGGGACCTAAAATCATATCAAAGAAAATAGGAGAAACAACATATTCTATAAGAATGCTGCCTTTGGGTGGTTTTGTCAATATAGGGGGAATGCAATATGAAGAAATACCTGAATACGGTGAAGAAGGACAGGATATAGAAAATAGTAAAAAATTTATGGAAGAAGAAATGGAAGTAATAAGAAGAAATAACAGGAATGGCTTTTTTACTAAGTCTCCCCTCGCAAGATTTATAGTACTGATATCAGGAGTAATGATGAACTTTTCAACGGCTCTCATAGGAATATTCATAATGATGTCAGTAATAGGAACTGCTCCTGCTAAATATACAGATGCGGTCATAGGATCTGTTTCCCCGGAATCAAAGGTACAGAGGCAGCTTCTCCCTGGAGATAAGATAACGGAATTTGATGGAAAGAAGATAAGGAACTGGAGTAATCTGACAGAGACAATAGCTCTGATTAATGGTTCACAAAGTAATCCTGGAGAAAAAGAATTTTCGATAAAAGTTCAGAGAAATGGAAAAGAAGTAGAAGATAAAGTTATGCTGACTTATAACAGTGAAATGAAATCCTATATATTAGGGATACAGGTAAAAAAAGAGAAAATGTCCTTTTCAAGTAAGATAGGAATCTCTTTAAAAACTTTCGGGGACTATTTTAAAATGACTTTTGAAGGACTAAAAATGCTTATTACAGGGAAAGTATCACCAAAGGAAATAACGGGTCCTGTTGGACTTCCAAGGCTAGTAGGGCAGGCATATGAAATTGCAGGATATATGGCTTTGCTAAACATATTTATACTTCTTTCAATCAATATCGGACTGATGAACCTTCTTCCTGTTCCTGCCCTCGATGGCGGAAGGTTATTATTTGTAGTTCCCGAATTTTTCGGAATAAGGATGAATAAGAAGATAGAAGAGAAATTACACCTGATAGGGATGATACTGCTATTTGGGCTAATGATTTTTGTGATGCTCAATGATATAATAAGATTATTTTAGAAAAGTAAATTGCAATATTAAATGCGACATTTTTTTAAAATATCTAATAATTAATTT
>CAYYAV010000026.1:0-7344 GCA_964469865.1 uncultured Fusobacteriales bacterium
ATGGTATAATAGACTTAAAAAGATAAAGAGGAAAGGAAGGAAATGATGAAGAAGACAGCAGGTGGATATTCTATAATGATAAGGGTGTAAAGAAGAAGGAAGGGAACTATGTAATGGGTAAGAAGCAGTGATGCTTATATTATGTCAGGCACTATACAGGAATGGTGCCTAATTTTATTTTATGATGTGTAATTACTAGTGTATATCTGAATTCAAAGCATCTTTTTTAAATCTCGATAAATGGGGAATTTACTAATAGATAATCTTATCTGATTATAGATAAATACTTGACTTTATTTAAAAACAGGATATAATAAAATTGAACAAAAAAAAATAAAAAAGAACAAAATATAACAAAAAGTAGAAAGAAGGGATTAGATGATAATAAGTACAAAAGAAATGCTATTGAAGGCACAAAGAGAAAAATATGCAGTACCTGCATTCAACTTCCACAACTTGGAAACAATACAGGTGATAACTGAAGCAGCCTCAGATCTGAAATCACCAGTTATTTTAGCTGGAACTCCTGGAACGTTTTCAAATGGGGGGAGAGATTATCTACAGGCATTAGTAGAAGTTGCATCAAGAAGATATAAGGACATACCTATAGCTATGCACCTGGATCATCATGAAACATTTGAAAGTATAAAAGAGTCTATAGACCTGGGGACAAAATCGGTAATGATAGACGCCTCTCATCACACATTTGAAGAAAATATATCAATTGTAAAAGAAGTAGTAGATTATGCCCATAGATGGGATGTTACAGTGGAAGCAGAATTAGGAAGGCTGATGGGACAGGAAGATGATATGGAGGTTGACGGGAAGGATGCGTTTTTTACAGATCCTGAAGCAGCTTATGAATATACTGAAAGAACTGGTATAGATTCATTGGCAGTTGCAATCGGAACTGCACATGGATTATACAGATTGGAACCGAAACTTGACTTTGAAAGGCTTGAAGAAATAAGGAAACGTGTAAATATACCGCTAGTATTACATGGAGCATCAGGAATTAAGGGTGAAGATATAAGGAAGTGTATAAGCTTAGGGATAACAAAAGTAAATATAGCAACAGAATTAAAGATACCGTTTTCAAAGGAAGTAAGAAAATATTTAATGGAGCATCCAGAAGAAAATGATCCTAGAAAGTATATGGAAAAAGCAAAAGAAGAGATGAAAAAAGTAGTGGCTGAAAAGATCAGGATATGTATGAGTAATGACAGATATTAGGATAATCTGTACTATAAAATATCTGCTTAATAAATTAGGAGAAAGGGGAAAAAATGAAAATATCAACATTAACATTAAATCCTGCTGTTGATCTGGTTATAGGGCTTGATGAATTAAAACCTGTAATAGTTAACAGGACAAATACGGAAGATTACCAGGCCAACGGGAAAGCTATAAATATATCATTTATACTAAAAAAAATGGGAATAGATAATAAAGCAATGGGCTATCTGGGCGGTTTTACAGGAGAATATATAAAAAAAGTTATAGAAGATGCAGGAATAGGGGCAGATTTTATTAAAGTTGAGGGGATAACAAGAATAAACGTCTTTATCAATGTAGGAGAAGAATACAGGATTGTAAATAAGGGACCTTTAATTAAAAAGGAAAATATAATAGAAATATTGAAAAAAATCGAAGATCTTGAGGAAGAAAGCTATCTATTTGTTTCAGGAAGCCTTCCAAGAGGCATAGAAGAAGAAATATTCCTAAATATATCAGAAATTTGTGAAAGAAAGAAAATAAACCTAATTTTTGATATAAGTTCTAAAAAATTATTGGATTGTCTAGTATATAGACCTTATCTGATAAAGCCTAATGAAGAAGAGCTTGCAGAATTTTTTGAGATAGGTCATGAGCTTAATGAGGAAGAAATAATAAATTATTCTAAAAGACTGCTAGAAATGGGTGCAAGGAAAATAATAGTATCGAGGGGTGATAAAGGAAGCATATATTCTGATAAAGAAAGAACATTGAAGGTTACTGCACTAAAAGGGGAAATAGTAAATACTGCCTGTGCGGGAGATACTTTAGTAGGAAGTTTTGTTGGGCGTCTCATACTGGGAGATATGTTGGAAGAGGCATTGAAATATGCATCTGTAGCGGCTTCCTTAACAGCTTTTACAGAAGGACTGGCTGATCTGGAAAAAGTAAAGGATCACATTTCTGAAGTTGAAATAATAAATTTATAGTTTATTGGAGGAGATAATATGAGTAGAGAGAATAAGAAAGGGAAAATTATAGCAGTTACAGGCTGTCCTACAGGAATAGCCCATACATTTATAGCAGAAGAAAAATTTAAAAAGGTGGCTAAAGAGCTGGGAGTTGATATAAAAGTTGAAACTCATGGACAGGTGGGAATAGGAAATAAGCTGACAGAAGAAGAAATAGGGGAGGCAATGGGAGTGATCATTGCAGCAGATAAAGATGTAGATGCAGGAAGGTTTGTAGGAAAAAAGGTAATAGAAGTTTCAGTATCAAAAGGAATAAAAAATGCGAAAGAGCTGGTTCAACAGATTATAGATGGGGATGTTCCAATAAAATTAGGAGAAAAAAAGGAAAATATCGAAAATAATAAATTACCGGATCATAAAGAAAATTTTGGAAGACAGGTTTATAAGCATCTGATGAACGGAGTTTCATATATGCTCCCTTTTGTAGTAGGTGGCGGGGTTTTGATTGCAGCTTCATTCCTATTTGGTATCTATTCTGCAAATCCTGAACACGAATCCTATAATAAATTTGCAGGATTACTTATGAGTACAGGTCAGCTGGCATTTTCGCTGATGGTTCCTATATTATCTGCATTTATAGCAATGTCTATAGGAGAAAGACCTGGAATGGTTGTAGGATTTATAGGGGGTCTAATAGCTAATAATGGTGGAGCAGGGTTTTTAGGAGGTATAATTTCAGGATTCTTGGCCGGAGCAATAATACTAATTTTAAAAAGAGTATTTTCTGTATTGCCGAAAACATTGGAAGGGGTAAAGCCGATATTTCTATATCCAGTATTCGGAATCATTTTAATAGGAATTATTATGACAGGAGTAGTGGCTCCGGTATCTGCAATAAATAATACGATGATGAATTTTATAGCTGGATTTCAGAATTCCAATCCAATAATATTGGGATTGATAATAGGTATCATGTGTGCCTTTGATATGGGAGGACCGGTTAATAAGGCTGCATATGTTACAGGTGTTTCATTATTGGGACAGGGAAACTATTTCTTTATGGCGGGAGTGTCTGCAGCCTGTATTACACCTCCGTTAATAATAGGGTTTGCTACATTAATGTACAGGAAGAAATTTAACCAGGAAGAGAGAAGTGCCGGACTGGTAAACTTTATATTAGGATCAACACATATAACTGAAGGAGCGATTCCTTTTGCTGCTGAAGATCCTATAAAAGTTCTGCCTATATTAATGATGGGTTCTTCAATTTCGGCAATATTGTCATATATGTTTAAAGTTCAGGTACCCGCACCGCACGGAGGATTCCTGATTTTACCTGTAGTAACTAATGGATTCTTATGGGTAGTAGCAATTCTTATAGGTTCATTAATTGGAGCGGTATTATATGGACAGGTAAAAAAAGTAAAGAATTAACCTTTTAGGATCTGGTTTTCGGTAATAATCATCTGAGGTTTTATATCATGTTCTTCTGAAGGGATTGATTCAAGAAGCTGAAAATCATAACATACAGCAACAGTGAGAGGAAATCTGGTATTATGTCTGTTATGATTTTCTTTTAATTTCTGCAAAAAACGGTCATAGTATCCGCCGCCAAAACCAATCCGATTTCTATTTTTATCAAAGGCTACCCCGGGAATTATTATCAAATCTAAAACTGTTTCTTCTATATAGTCATGTGAGAATGATTCATAGTACCCAAATTTATGGAGCACCAGGGCTCCCTTGCTGTATTTATTTATTTTCATATTACCGTTTTCAAGAGTTTTTGGTATATAAAAATTTTTTTTAGGGTAGATATTTAGAAGTTTTGTAATTTTTACTTCATTTTTCATGTCCATGAAAATCATTATATTATTAAAGCTGTTATCATCTATTATTTTACATAATATTCCCATGATAATATTACTGCTTTTTTCCACAAAATCTTCAGTAATTTTTCTTCTTTTATTTAAAATATCTTTTCTTATCTTATTTTTTTCTTCCATATTTTTCTCATTTCATAAATTATTTTTAATTTTTATATAATAGTCTCTTGACGATATCATAGCAGAAAAAATAGTAAGAATCAATAATAATCAAGACCAGGGTTTTAAATTTCAAGGGACTTCAGGTATTTATCCAGATAGTATATTACTTGCATTATATAAAAAATAAATATATCTATAAATACAATATAATGAAATATAAGATATTTTTTTCACAAATATATTGACTTTTGAAATAAAAAATAGTATTATTTACCTTGTAAAAATAATAATTTATATCTAAAATTTTATTTTTAAAATCTGATATTTAGTTAAAAAAATCACATAAATTATATTAGGAGGAAAAGGGATGGCAGTAAAAGACCTGAACAGCTTAAAAGAATTAATGGAAAGAGTAAGGAAGGCACAGGAAGAATTTTCTACCTTTGATCAGGAAAAGGTAGATAAGATATTCAGAAAGGTTGCCCAGAAAATAAATGATGAAAGGATTACATTGGCAAAACTGGCAGTAGAAGAAACGGGAATGGGGATTCTGGAAGATAAGGTTATAAAAAATCATTTCGCTTCAGAATATATATATAATAAATATAAAGATGAAAAGACATGCGGAGTATTGGAAGAGGATAAATCATACGGAATCAAGAAAATTGCTACTCCTATAGGAATAATAGCAGGGGTAGTTCCAACGACAAACCCTACATCTACAGCGGCATTTAAAATACTGTTGACATTAAAGACACGGAACGGAATCATACTTTCTCCACATCCTAGAGCCAAAAATGCTACAATAGCAGCAGCCAGGATGGCTCTGGAAGAAGCGGTGAAGTATGGGGCACCTAAGGACATAATAGGATGGATTGATGAACCAAGTGTAGAAATTTCAAGAGAGCTTATGGCAAATTCAGATCTGATACTTGCAACGGGAGGTCCTGGAATGGTCAAGGCAGCCTATTCCTCAGGAAAACCTGCCATAGGCGTAGGGGCAGGAAATACCCCGGTAATAATAGACAGGACAGCAGATATAAAAATGACAGTAAACTATGTACTGATGTCAAAGACATTCGATAATGGTGTAATATGTGCTACTGAACAGGCGGTAATTATCGAAAAGGAGATCTATGACAGGGTTAAGAAGGAGTTTATAGACAGAGGTGCTTATATTCTTGATGACAAGGAAAAGAACAGAATAAGAGAAATCCTGTTTATAAACGGAAGTCTGAATGCTGAGATTGTAGGAAAAAGTGCTTATATAATTGCACAAATGGCAGGGATCGATGTTCCTAAAACAGCTAAAGTGCTAATAGGAGAAGTAGAATCTACAAGCTCTGAAGAACCTTTTGCCCATGAAAAGCTGTCTCCTGTACTTGCCATGTATAAGACGGAAAATTTTGAAGAATCTTTAAAGATAGCAGAAGAACTGGTAGAACTGGGAGGTCTGGGACATACTTCTTCCTTATATATAGACCTGTATGAAAGAGAGAAGATTGATGAATTTGGAAGAAAGATGAAGACAGGAAGAACACTGATAAATATGCCGGCATCACTGGGAGCAATAGGAGATGTGTTTAATTTTAAGCTTGAACCTTCATTGACACTGGGATGCGGTTCATGGGGTGGAAATTCTGTTTCAGAGAATATAGGAGTAAAACATCTTATAAATGTAAAGACGATTGCAGAAAGAAGGGAAAATATGCTGTGGTTCAGAATTCCTGAAAAGGTGTACTTTAAATACGGCTCATTACCGGTAGCACTTGAAGAATTAAAAGGGGAATATAAAAAGGCGTTTATAGTAACTGACAGGGCATTATCCGAATTGGGATACACTAATCATATAACTAAGGTACTTGAAGAAATTGGAATAGATTACAGGATTTTTTCTGATGTAAAGGAAGATCCCACTTTAAGTTCAACTCAGGAAGGGGCCAAAGCAATGCTGGAATACAATCCTGATGTGATAATAGCATTAGGAGGAGGTTCTGCAATGGATGCTGCAAAAATTATGTGGGTACTGTATGAACATCCTAAAACAAGGTTTAAGGATCTGGCAATGAGGTTCATGGATATCAGAAAAAGAATAGTAGCATTTCCAAAAATGGGAGTAAAGGCAAAATTTATAGCTGTAGCAACTTCTGCAGGAACGGGATCTGAAGTAACCCCATTTTCTGTAATTACTGATGATGAAACAGGAATCAAGTATCCTCTAGCTGACTATGAGCTGACTCCTAATGTCGCAATAAATGATCCTGAACTTATGCTGACAATGCCTAAAGGTTTGACTGTGGCGTCTGGAATTGATGTATTTACTCATGCTATAGAATCATATGTATCTGTCATGGCTACAGAATATACAAAACCATATTCCCTTGAAGCTGCAAGGCTTGTATTCAAATATCTTCCAGAATCAGTACACAAAGGAGAAAAAGCAATAAAGGCAAAAGAAAAAATGGCAAATGCTTCATGTCTTGCCGGAATGGCTTTTGCTAATGCTTTCCTTGGAATAAATCATTCTCTTGCACATAAACTTGGAGGGAAATTTCATATACCTCATGGCATTGCCAATGCATTATTAATGGAGGAAGTTATAAGGTTCAATGCAACCGATGCTCCTACAAAGATGGGAGTTTTTCCTCAATATAGGTATCCAAATGCAATTCAGAGATATGCAGAGATGTCAGATCATCTAGGTTTTGGAAAGGATGCCAAAAATAATGATGAAAAAGTTGAAAACCTTATTAAAGGAATCGTAAGAATAAAAGAAGAAATAGGAATCCCTGCAACCATTAAGGAATGGGGAGTATCAGAAAAGGATTTTCTGGAAGCAGTAGATGAAATGGCATTAAACGCCTTTGATGACCAGTGTACATCAGCTAATCCAAGATATCCTCTAATATCTGAGTTGAAAGAAATCTACTTGAAGGCTTACTATGGAGAAGAATATATGCTAGAAAAAATAAGGGAAGATAAAAGAAAAGAATATCCAGAAACAGTAAAGTCAGGTAAGAAGAGAAAATAATCTTTATACAACGAGGCTTTATAATATGGAGATAAATAAAAAGAGCATTTCAGATATGATGTCAGATAACTGAAAAGCTCTTTTT
This sequence comes from uncultured Fusobacteriales bacterium, assembly GCA_964469865.1. Taxonomy (GTDB): domain Bacteria; phylum Fusobacteriota; class Fusobacteriia; order Fusobacteriales; family Leptotrichiaceae; genus JAGOWQ01. The sequence continues at coordinate 7,291 of CAYYAV010000026.1, forward strand.
AAATTTTGCTTTTCACATGATGATTAGTATGTTATACTCTGGATATAGGATAAA